>JAAERC010000799.1 GCA_024230695.1 Candidatus Zixiibacteriota bacterium | reverse complement strand
TTTTCTGAAATTTTATGGTTAAAAGACAGGCATGAAATCACATAATTGCTTAATCTGTCCTGATTGCGGCTCTTCAGAAACATCGCCATTTAAAAAATATCACACGTTACACAATGGGGGCCGGCAACTGTATCTGTGTAGGAATAAAAAATTAATAACTTCCCGATTTCAAGAAACCGGCATGGCCTTATAATTCCATTTTGGAAGGAACCGGTCAAAAACTATAGGCATATTTTTCATAAACAATTCCGATGCCTTTTTGCCCGTTTCGTAAATTTTATCCACTACATTGACGCAGGTTTCTAAGCCTTTTTTTGTTTTAGCCCTATTCTCAATTAACTCCTTCATTGTTTGTACACTATCTAAAACAACACCTGATAACGCTCTGGTTACATGAGGAAAAACTCTATGTTCTATAGGATTATACTTTGAGCAATAGGCCGGATAATGGGCAATGCGAACAATGATGCCTGGCTTGTCAGCCAATTTCCGCACAGCTTCCTTAAAAACATAATGCCTGCAACCGTCAGACCCTCCACCATCACAAAGAATCAGTAGTTTTGTAGCATCAGGATACTCGACCTTTCCATAAGTCTCCCACCACAAGACCATGCTATCATAAAAAAATTCGGCAGTATCACGAGATAAACCAATATTGATGCAAGCTTTGTTGGCGGTGATATCATAGATACCGTGCGGTACGGACAAGCCGGTCAGTAAGGAAGCAAAGCTATGATCATATACTTCCGGGGCTGTTGTTGAATAGACTTCACCGTCTCGATACAAACTGCCAAACGGTTCTTTTTTCTTGCTGTCAATACTGACAACCGGTTCGCCCTCCCAGGTGAATTTATAACGTAATCTATCTATATTTATGAATTGTTTATCTCTATTTTCAACATCTTTTATGGTCTTACACTGGCTCATCTTACGCTTTTTGAAGCCATGTGACTTTAGTAAATCCGCTACAGTGGGCGGGCTGACATTGATTTCTTTCTCGGCTGACTTATCGACAATCTCTTGATGAGTAAAATACGTCCACCGAATATCATCATTCATAGGGCATCCTGCGGTATGTTCCTCAATTATCTCAAGAAAAACCTCATGTATATTTGGATATTTTTCATCAATATACGAACGACCACCACCTGGTTTTCTGATATACTCATGGTTTAATGTTTTTTTTAATCTCGTTAATCCCTTTGGTAATTGTTTTGGGATCAATGGATAACAGTTCTGAAATGTAGGTAATACCACCGTGCTCCAACTTAAGAGCTTCGATTGCCGCATAACGGCGAAAATCTCGTTCATTAAGTGTTGCTGCAAATAGCTGCATACCCTCTTCTACTTCCGATGTGTAATATGTTGTTTTCATAATACAAGGTATTTAACAACAATGGGGCAAATCGGGTAGTTAATTATTTTCCATTCCGTTAATTGACAAAGATGAATTTGAAAATTGTTTTATCAGATGGGTAACCACCATAGAGACTGTCACGGGAGGTCAGGTCGTCGCTATCGACGGAAAAACCAATCGCGGCACTCGCGACAGGGCTTCCGGCAAATCGCCGATTCATGTTGTGAGTGCCAGGGCATCGGAAAATCGTATTACCTCAGGCCAGGTTAAAACAGAGGTGAAATCTGACGAAATTACGGCGATTCCGGAGTTGCTGAATCTTTTGGTGATAAAAGGATGCATTGTGACAATTGACGCTATGGGATGTCAGAAGGCTATCGCTGAAAAAATTACAGATAAAAAGGCGGATTATATTCCAGCGCTGAAAGGCTGTCAGGCTGATTTGTATGAAGATGTGCGGTTATTTTTCAATGATGCTGTTGAGAACGATTTTAAAGATATCAGTTCAGACTTTTATGAAACGATAGACGGAGGTCACGGTCGGGTTGAAATTCGGCGTTACTATACGATAGTTGATATAGATCAGCTTGCGGGAAAAGAGAATTGGAAAGATATCAGTATAATAGGTATGGCGATATCTGAAAGGCATATAGGTGACAAAATCGAAACAGACCGCAGATTTTATATTTCGAGTATGGAAAATGATGCAAAGAAATTTGGAGATGCTGTCAGAAATCATCAGGGAATCGAAAACAGCGTCCATCAGGTTTTAGATGTAGGATTCCGTGAGGATGAGAGCCGAAAACGGAAAGGTGATTCCGCTTTCAATTTTACAATATTGCGTCATATTGCGATGAATTTATTAAGAAAAGAGAAAACTATGAGAAGAGGAATGAGAACAAAAAGGATGAAAGCGGGTTGGAGTGATGCTTATTTGGCAAAGGTACTTGCCGCCGTATGAATTTCATGCAATTGCCCTGCCCTTCAGAATAGGACAATTGCATAAAAAAGTGCTTGCCATCCTCATTTATGATAATTTATAAAACGTCCGTTTTCCAGAGCATCCACAATTCGCCCAAACCATAATACGAGGA
>JAAERC010000798.1 GCA_024230695.1 Candidatus Zixiibacteriota bacterium | reverse complement strand
ATCAGTTTCACCATACAGCACAACCGATAGAGACCGGGTGCGAAATTTTTGCTCAAAGATGACCGGTTTTTCAGCATCTACAGGGAATGAATTTATCTGATCTATGGCATTTTTAATATCAGCCAGAGCTTTTTCAATATCTGTTCCTTTAGAAACTTCCGCCGTAACCGTTCCGGAGTTTTCGCGGGAAACCGATGTGACACGGTCGATACCTTCGAGTCCATCAAGATTTTCTTCGATCTTTAGGACAACACTTTCGGCCACCTCTTCGGGTGATGCACCTGGATAGATAACACTGATAGTAATATTATCAGGGATCAACTCGGGGAAAAATGAATATCTCATCTGGGTCAGAGACATGATACCAAAAAATATTACACTTATAAACAGAACCGAGACCCATACTGGATAACGAATCAGAAAAGCAGTGATTTTATTCATGCCCGACTCCGACCTCATCAGTTGTTTGCTTGGATCTTGCCGACATACCGTCATATACTCCCTGCATCGCTTCGATCACCAGGGTATCGCCATTATTGATTCCCTGATTGATAATAGCAGAGCCGTTTTCCTTGCGAGCAATTTCCACTTCTTGAAAGTGCAACCGACCATTTTCTATTAAATAAACATACTTTTCGTTATACAATGCTTTATGAGGTATTGAAATAGCATTTTCAATATTGAAACCCGCGATTTCGACCTGAAAGAAAACACCTTCATAGATCGGTAACTGGCTCAAATCATCAATAGATATAAATACCTGAACTGTCTGCGATCGTGAGTCAATTGTTTTGCCGATTCTATTTATTTGACCGCTCCATTCTCCGTTTATCTCCGATGAATATAATTTGACCATTGCCTTATGGTTGATCCACTGAATATCTTGCACCGAGACTGGTACCTCGACCTCGAGTTTTTCAAGATTTATTATTTCCCCAAGCAGACTGCCAATACGAGTGGTCGATCCGGCTCGCATATTGGTTGTTACAATGGAGCCGTTAAATGGTGCATAAAAATAATGTTTGGACAGTCTTATCTCAAGGTCGCGAATCGCAAAATATAGTTTATAGACATTGAAGCGTGATAAGAATAGTTTGATTTTTTGATTATCGGTATCGGGCAGATTCTGAAGTTTATTGTCAAAACTGCAATTGTTAAAATATTCCTGCCATACTGTATATTCGTCAGGGAAATTAGATTTTATTTCCGATAGAAATGTTGCCAGAGCTGTCATCAAATCAGATTTTGTACTATTAAGCGCCAGTGTTGCCTGACGATTATCTACTTTTAATAATAGATCACCTTTATTAAATGATTGAGCCGGTTGAAATAGAATAGTCCCAGACAAAAGTGTCCCGGACACCTCGCTGTAAAGTTGAATCGGCTGGACACTGGTCACCCGACCATATCCAATAATATTTGAAGCAGTGCTGGCCAGCTCCACTATTTTTGTATCAACTACTTTAGTCTGGGGGTTGTTTTCTTTTTTTGATTTTTTGCCGCCCAGACTTAAAAGTAACCACATAATTACTGCGCCACATATTAAGATAGCAATTGGTAATAGTATCTTTGTTATTCGAGTCATTTATTATTCCTTTGCATTCTTTTTATCTTTGACAAATATAGTTTTCAAAAGATTAAAATTATTATACGTATCGTCAAGGAATAATTATTGGAGGTTAAGTCGCGGGTTATAAAAAAATAGATAAGTCCAAAAAAATATTGCCGATTTTGGTTTGTAACCTTATTCGTCTTCCTGTGATAGAGATATGTGGATTTCCTGACTTGCGGAAGTTTCATCACTCAATATCCATTTTTCAGCTTCCGCATAATTTTTAAAGATTTTCACATTTTGCCTTTTGGAACGGGATGCTGATTCAAAAAAGTTGTATTTTTTAAAATCGTCAGAAATAACTAATGCTCTTTTTAAAGAAGGATCAATACCAAACTGCATGGCCAATTGTGGAACCTCATCTATTTCTATAATAGTCATATTAACTGAAGCCGAACGCAAATCATGTATAATTCGTTGACAGTTATGTTTTTTCAAAAAATCTGCCGTATCGGAGATGAACTGTTTTAACGGTTCCAGCTCTATATCGCCTACTATATCAGCCGTTATATATTTTTTGTCGCTATTATATGCAATTTTGTATTTCAATCTATGCTCCTAAACCCCTAATTCGGCCACAACCGGCCTATCTTTTATTATCGGGGAATATTGGAAATAATTAATGAGCGAGATTTTTGGCAAACCACTTAAATGATATCGACTCTAAATTTATCCCCTTTTAATACCATAAATATCCGAATATTTATTATACAAATAATCTAATAATGGCTTTTGAGACAGCGGTTCGCCGGTCACTTTTTCGCATAATTCGGGTGAATAGTACCTAAAACCCTGATTATGAATATTATCCCTTAACCAGTCTCGCAATCTGCTAAATTGCCCGGTTTTGAAATCATCCAATAAATTTGGCAGATCAAGCTGAGCTTTATTCCAAAATTGTGCCGAATATAAATTCCCTAGGGCGTATGTGGGAAAATAACCAAAGATTCCATGAGCCCAATGAATATCCTGAAGACACCCGTTAGAATCCTTGTCGACCTCAAGACCAAAATACTCCTTAAAACGTTTGTTCCATTCACCAGGAATATCGGCGACTTTAATTTCTCCGCCCAAGATCGCCCGTTCCAGTTCAAAACGAAGCATAATATGAAGATTGTATGTTGCCTCGTCCGCCTCGACCCGAATATAAGAAGGGGAGACCCAGTTCATGGCGCCATAAAATTGATCAAGAGTTATACCGGCCGTTTCCTCACGGAAAATATTTTGAAGTTGCGGAAAAAAATATGTCCAAAACTCACGAGAGCGTCCAACAGTATTCTCCCATATTCTAGATTGAGATTCATGAATCCCAAGTGACGCTGTTTCACCCATCGGTGTGCCCCAATGTGTTTTATCGGTTCGGGTCATGTCATATAAGGCATGCCCGGTTTCATGAATTATTCCAGTAAGACCCTCGGCAAGATCTTCAGGATAATATCTGGTCAGAACACGAGTATCGTTTGGACCAAGTTCGTTACAGGAAGGATGCGTCGCCTCATCAACTCGTCCTTGCTCGAAGTTATACCCGATTGCAGACGCTACCGATTCGGCAAAATATTTCTGTTTGGTGACATCGTATTTACGTTTGAGAATTCCGATATCCGGT
>JAAERC010000797.1 GCA_024230695.1 Candidatus Zixiibacteriota bacterium | reverse complement strand
ACTTTGATATTGTTCCAAATGATCCCGAATTCATCAATCAATGGCATCTTGCCAAAATCGATGATCATGATATTGACGCTCCCGAAGGATGGGATTCCGAAACAGGAAGTTCCGATATTGTCATCGCCATCCTGGATTCGGGAATCAGGTATTTCCATAAAGATCTGGGTGGTCTTAATGCATCATATAGTAACCCAACCGGAACACGCGGCAATATGTGGATCAATTGGACAGAAAAAAATGGTTTATCTGGTATTGACGATGACTCGAATGGGTTTATAGATGATTGGATCGGCTGGGATTTTTATTCTGATGATAACGATCCTCGCGATTCAGATGGACATGGAACTCATGTCGCGGGAATCATCGCGGCTGGAACCAATGATGGTTACGGTAGTTGTGGAATTGCCGGCGGATGGGATAACGGCAGTATGTCTGTTGAGGGTAATGGCGTAAAAATAATGGCTTTAAGAGTTGGTGATTTTCAGGTCAATATGGCTATGGCCGCTCAGGCACTCTATTACGCGGCGAATAATGGCGCCAAAATAGTGAATTGCAGTTGGCCGTCTGACAATAGTGGAAATCTGGATGATGCGATAGCATATTTTTTGGCTAATGATGGCATTGTTTTTAAATCTGCGGGCAATACTAATTCACAGGTCCCGGATTATATAAATGGTCTTGAATATCCTACGGTTATTTCAGTGGCCGCAACAGATTCTCTTGACAAAAAAGCTGATTTTTCAAACTATGGCACCTGGATCGATATTTCAGCACCCGGGACAAATATTATAAGTACTTATCATATAAATCATGTGCCTGAAAATGATTATTGGTCGGCAAAAAGCGGCACCTCAATGGCCTCACCAATTGCGGCGGCAACTGCCGCGTCAGTATGGTCACATTGGCCGCAATGGAATGCGGAACAGGTCACATCATGGATGTTGGAGTTATGCGTGGATAATATTCGGCCATATCTTGATCTTCAACATAGTGTAAAAATGGGATCAGGACGCGTTAATATATCAAAAGTAATTTGTCCCAATGATATTTCTGATGAATGGGATCAAGTATATGCCACAGATATTTCTGATAATGGGGTAGATATACGTCAGATTTCAGATGGAGGGTATATCACGCTTATAAATGGTATGGATTCAGTTTCAAACGATCATAACATATATCTACAAAAAACAGATACATACGGTTGTATGGAATGGTCCAAATCAATTAAGTATTCGTCGGCCAATGAACTAATTGCCAATCGCTTTGTACCAACATCAGCCGGAGGTTATTTAATTGTTGGCGATCTGGAGACAGTATCAAATGCCACTGATGTTTGTTTGATCATGGTCGACTCACTGGGTGAAAATTTATGGGAACGGACCTATGGCGGGCTTTATAATCAAAAAGGACATGATGTCTATGAAATGTCTGACGGCAATTTTCTTATCACCGGCACATGCGAATATCCATCAGAAGACGGTAATGTTCTTATAATGAAAATAGATGACCAAACCGGAGACAGTCTTCAATCGGCGCAATATGGTCAATACGGAATCTCAGATCGCGAAGATGGACAGAGGATATTTGATTGTTTTTCCGGCGGTTATATTGTGATGGCATCAACAAATGCCGGAGAGGCTTATTTTCTTTGGTTAGATAACAACTTGGATTCAACCAAAACCGTTATATATAACCAATCTGGTAAAACCATAGTTCTAAACAGTATGGAATCATTATCAGATGAAGGGTATATTTGTGCCGGGAGTATTAAATCTGTGCCCCCAGACAGAATAGATAAAGATGTTTTTATTTTGAAGTTAGATTTGGATGGCAATGAATGCTGGTCAAAAACATTTGGCTACCAGACTTATAATGAAATAGGGTCTGGAATCAAAGTAACAACGGATGGCGGCCTTATTATTGCCAGCGAAACAGATGCGGCCGGTCTTACGGCAAGAGATATTGTTTTATATAAAACAAACGCATGTGGCAATTTGCATTGGGAGGAAACATTGTATGAACTGGGTGATGAATATCCTCAGGAGATCATCCAGACTTCTGACGGCGGTTTTGCTTTCTGCGGCGGACGAACAGCATCAATCGAAACAAATAGTCATAGTTATATTGTAAAAATCCCGGAACAGCCATCATATAGGTGCGGGGATGTTAATGATGATGAGACATTTGATGTACTTGATATTGTATTTCTAATAAACTATAAACATAAAGGAGGTCCGGCAACTGTCCCGGAAAATCGTGGGGATGTTAATTGTGATGATACCATAAATAATCTGGATTATATATATTTGATTGATTTTAAATACAAAGGCGGCTCTGCTCCTTGCCCCTGTAACTAATTAAATAACCAATAATTAATATTCTACATATAATATAAAAAAAGCCCCGCAAATGCGGGGCTTTTGTATTTCAATCGCCAAATATACTTAGGTTCTATTTATCTCGTTCGGCGGTTTTTGATTTCCCTTTGATTGTTGCCTGTGCAGCCGCCAGTCTTGCAATCGGGACCCTGAACGGTGAACAGGAAACATAGTTGAGTCCGGTCCGATGACAGAATTCAATCGAATCAGGATCGCCGCCATGTTCGCCGCAGATACCTATCTTCAATTCTTTATTGACCTTCCGGCCCTTCTGGGTGGCTATTTCAACCAATTGTCCAACACCGGTCTGATCAATAGAAACAAACGGATCACATGGCAGAATTCCTTTATCAACATAGTGACGGAGGAACTTGCCAGCATCGTCACGTGAAAATCCCATTGCCATCTGAGTCAGATCGTTGGTTCCATAACTGAAGAACTGAGCCTCAGCGGCAATTTCATCGGCTGTCAAAGCGGCTCTTGGGATCTCGATCATTGTTCCGATCAAAATATCAAGCTTCCGAACGCGATATTTTTTCATCGTTTCGAGAATAATCCGTTCGGCAACTTCCTTCTGATTTCTGAACTCATTGATATGACCAATCAGCGGTATCATGATCTCAGGGCGAGCCTTTTTGCCTTTTTTGTTTACCTCGCAAGCCGCTTCCGCAATTGCTCTAACCTGCATTTCGGTGATTTCCGGATAAACAATACCTAACCGACATCCACGATGACCCAGCATTGGATTGATCTCTTTGAGCTCATCGATACGCCTGAGAATCATAGTCAGACGATCATTCTTTTCATCATAATCATCATCTTTTTTATCAAGCTCTTTCAGCTCTTCTTCAACTTTTTCGCGTTCCGGTAAAAACTCATGCAATGGCGGGTCAAGGGTTCTGATCGTAACCGGCAATCCGCTCATTGATTCGAAGAGTCCCTTAAAATCTTTCTTCTGGAAAGGAAGAAGTTTATCAAGAGCAACCATTCTATCTTCGGTTGATTCAGCAAGAATCATCTCTTGAACAATCGGGAGTCTTTCTTCGGCAAAGAACATATGCTCAGTACGGCACAGCCCAATTCCCTCAGCACCATATTTTTTGGCCTGAATAGCATCCTTAGGAATATCGGCATTCGCTCTAACACCAAGTTTTCTAACCGCATCGGCCCAGCCCATATATTCTTCAAATTCACCAGATAGGACCGGTTCGATTGTCGAAACAGCACCGGACATAACTTCGCCGGTTGAACCATTAAGCGTGACTATATCACCTTCTTTGATAATAAGTTTGCCAATTTGCATCTGCTTTTTGGCCGCACGAACACGAACCGCTTCGCAACCTGCAACACAACATTTACCCATTCCGCGAGCAACCACGGCGGCATGTGATGTCATTCCACCACGCGCTGTCAAAATGCCTCGGGCCGCATTCATACCTTCGATATCATCAGGATTAGTTTCCTGTCTGACAAGAATCGCGCCTTTGGCTTCTCCACCATGAGCAACCGCATCTTCTGAGGTAAAATATACTCTACCCGATGCCGCACCAGGTGATGCTGGTAATCCTTTAGCAATCGGTTTGTATTTGGCTTTGGGATCAAGTCGCGGATGCAACAAATGATCAAGATGAGCCGGTTCTATCCGCATCAGAGCTTCTTCTTTTGTGATTAATTTTTCTTTAACAAAATCAACCGCTATCTTCAAAGCCGCCTGAACAGTACGTTTACCGGTTCTGGTTTGAAGCATATACAGTTTGCCATCCTGAATTGTGAATTCAAAATCCTGAACATCACGATAATGCTTCTCTAATTTAGTAGTAATCGTTTTCAATTGCTTGTGAACCGCAGGCATTTCATTGGCCAGTTCGGAAATCGGTAATGGTGTTCTCACACCAGCGACAACATCCTCACCCTGTGCATTAAGAAGATATTCACCGTAAAATTCTTTTTTGCCAGTGGCAGGGTTACGCGTAAAGCCAACACCGGTTCCGGAAGTATTACCCATATTACCGAAGACCATTGTCTGGACATTTACCGCGGTTCCAAGATCACTGGGGATATTATTCAGCTTACGATAACTGATCGCCCGTGGATTGTTCCATGAACGGAAAACAGCATCACGCGACATACGTAATTGCACGTATGGATCATCCGGGAATGGTTCGCCGGTCTTGCGTTTGATGACCGCCTTGAATTTTTTGATGATATCATTGAGGTCCGCTACCTGAAGCGATGAATCCTGTTTGATTTTTCTGGCTTTCTTTTTGGCTTCAATAATATCTTCGAATTTCTCTTTATCAATGTCGAGAACAACATTACCAAACATCTGAATAAATCTGCGATAATTATCACACGCAAAACGTTCGTTGCCGCTCAGTTTGGCAAAACCATTAACAGTCTCTTTGTTCAGACCAAGATTCAGAACTGTATCCATCATACCCGGCATTGAAAATTTGGCACCTGATCTAACTGAAACTAAAAGTGGATTTTCAGGATCGCCGAATTTTGAACCAACAAGTTTCTCAATTTTGCCAATTTGTTTTTCAAGACCCTTATCAATATCATCAGGAATTGCCATGTCGTTCTTATAGTACAGATCGCATACTTCGGTAGTGATAGTAAAACCGGGAGGAACATTAATTCCGATTCGGCTCATCTCTGCAAGTCCGGCACCCTTACCGCCAAGTAAGTCCTTCATGTCCGATTTGCCGTCGGCCTTGCCGCCGCCGAAGAAATAATAGGCTGGTTTAGTTGTTGTAAGCTTCGCTACTTTCGGTGACTTTTTTGTCGCTTTTTTCGTAGTTTTTTTCACAGGTTTCTTTGCTACTTTCTTAACTTTCGTTTCTTTCTTTTTCACCTTTTTAACCTTTGCAGTTTTTTTCTTTGGTGTAATAGATTTTTTAACAGTTTTCTTTTTTGCTGTCAGCGTCTTTTTTGCTTTCTTCTTTGGTGCCTTCGCCGCTTTGGTGTTTGTCTTCTTTTTAGCCGCAACCATAATGGCCTCCAAATAATTTAATTT
>JAAERC010000796.1 GCA_024230695.1 Candidatus Zixiibacteriota bacterium | reverse complement strand
TCACCAAATCCACCGGGGATAAGCAAACCATCGATATCGGAGAGAAGTTTCTCGGCACCGTTTTTCTTAATGTCCTCAGATGCGACCCAGATCAGCTCAACCCGGGCATCGTTTTCCTCGCCGGCATGAATAAACGATTCAATAATCGATTTGTAGGCATCTTTCAAGTTAACATATTTTCCGCATATCGCGATTTTGACTTTATGGGTCGGTTGTTTGATTCGTTCGACCATCTTTTCCCAATCGGCCATATCCGGTTCGGATGTCTCAAGATGAAGATGTTTACAAATATATTGATCAATCTTATGCTCATGGAACAGAAGCGGAACCTCATAAATGGTTTCGCAATCAATTGCGGTGATCACATGGCTGGAGGGCACATTACAAAACAGACCAATTTTTTTCCGGATTGAATCATCGAGTGGTTTGGTGGTTCGGCAAAGCAGGATTTTTGGCTGGATACCAATTTCTCGCAATGCTTTTACCGAGTGCTGGGTCGGTTTGGTTTTCATCTCCCCGGCTGATGCAATATATGGGACAAGAGTCAGGTGAACAAAAAGAGTATCCTCCGGTTCACGCTCCAGCGCCATCTGACGAATCGATTCTAAAAATGTCTGTCCCTCGATATCGCCGACAGTACCACCGATTTCGACAATCACAACATCCGGTTCATCATCGGCATCGGCCGGGCGACGAATATTCGTTTTTATCTCTTCTGTGATATGAGGAATCACCTGTACCGTTGCTCCAAGATAATCACCACGCCGCTCACGATTGATAACTGTATGATAGACCTGCCCGTTGGTAACATTATTATCACGGGTCATATCCCGTCCCAGAAATCGTTCGTAGTGGCCCAGATCAAGATCGGTCTCGGAACCATCATCGAGGACATACACCTCGCCATGCTGAAACGGATTCATCGTTCCGGGATCAACATTGATATACGGGTCACACTTAATAATATTGACGGTCAGGCCGCGCTTTTTCAGCAGAAGCCCAATTGAAGCCGAGGCAATCCCTTTGCCAAGAGCCGAAACGACTCCACCGGTCACAAAAATATATTTAACTCTTTTCTCGCTCACATCAACACTCCATTAATATCTATTATAAAAATCTACCTGTTTTCTTAACATCATCCGGCGAATCAATCGACCAGATATTTCGTTTTATTTTAAATATTTTGATCTTACCGCCATTTTCCAAAATTCGTAACTGCTCCAATGATTCGGCTTTTTCCAATTGAGTTCTGGAACTGTCCGCGAATTTTTGTAAAGCTGATTTTTTATAAAAATAAATCCCAACATGATAATAATAATTGAATTTTTTTACTCGGTTTCCATTCTCTCCCTGCAGAAAAGGAAGGGGGTAACGGGAAAACCAGAGGGCATCATTTTGACGATTACAAACCACTTTCACCCGGTTGGGATCATACAGTTCATCCTCGGTTTCTATTTTTTTCGCGAAAGTGGCATATTTTATAGTTTTGTCATTTTGCATTGCGGTAATGATTTTATCAAAATCACCGGCTTTAACACCAAGATTGTCTGCTTGAATATTAATTATAATATCACCGCCAAGTTTTTTGGCAACTTCGGCAGTTCGGTCTGATCCGGTGCGATGTTTTTTCGATGTTTTTATCGCCTCGCCACCAAATTGGGAAACAGCATTGATAACTTCAGTGGAGTCAGTCGCAACAACAAC
>JAAERC010000795.1 GCA_024230695.1 Candidatus Zixiibacteriota bacterium | reverse complement strand
TCTGAATTTTTCCCGGGCGTTTATATTAACCGCATAACCCGCGGTTCCCCTGCGTATAAAGCCGGATTTTTACCCGGCTCGATAATTACGCAAATAGATAAAAATGAAATCAGGAACCTGATTGATTTGCAGGCGATCGCAGAACAAAAACAAAATATTCAAAAGGCGATTTCGTTTCTGCTTGTCGACCCCAGGGGATCGATTGAATACAAGGCTATAAAGCCTTAGAATGTATAACAAAACTATACTAATAGTTTGTTTAGGAGGCTAAAAGAGATTTCGTGGCAAAACAGGCATCGAAATATCGTGATGAAGACAGGTCTTTAGACCTGTACCTCCGGGAAATCGGAGAGACTCCCCTCATCAACGCGGCTGAAGAAGTCAGACTGGCTAAAAAAATTAAATTGGGCTCAAAAGATGCGCTCGAATCATTAACAAAAGCCAATCTTAGATTTGTGGTTTCAGTTGCCAAGCAGTATCAGAACCAGGGCCTATCGCTGGCCGATCTGATCAATGAGGGTAACATTGGACTCATCAAAGCGGCCAAACGTTTTGATGAAACCAGAGGATTTAAGTTTATCAGTTACGCGGTCTGGTGGATACGCCAGGCAATTCTGCAAGCTTTGGCCGAACAAAGCCGAATTGTAAGACTGCCCTTAAACCGGGTTGGAACATTACATAAAATCGGTAAAATATCAAGTTCATTGGAACAAGGGTTGGGCCGTGTACCATCCCCCAATGAAATCGCCAAAGAGCTTGACCTATCGGAAGTGGAGGTGTCCGATACACTAAAGATATCGAATTCGCACCTTTCTCTTGACGCACCATTTTCGGTGTCGGAAGACAACTCATTGATCGATATTCTCGAGGATGAGTTTCAACCGGCTCCCGATGAAGAGCTACTTGATTTTTCATTAAAATTGGAAATCGAAAAGGCTCTCGATACGCTGACCGCTCGAGAAGCCGAAGTGATCAGTCTGTACTTTGGACTGAATCATGAAAAAGCTTTAACTCTCGAGGAGATCGGCGCCCGCTTTTCACTGACCCGTGAAAGAGTTCGTCAGATAAAAGAGAAAGCGATCAGACGTCTGCGGCATGCATCGCGCAGCCGTTCTCTGCGTGCCTACCTGAATTAGGCAGTGCAAAAAACAGGATTCCACAGCCCGCCCAATCGGCGGGCTTTTTTAATGGTTCATTTTAATGATATTTTATTAACCCCAATTGGACGGTAATTACCTGTATCTACATAAGATCAAAGTATTTTTTAATTGACATTGGTTTAATAATTTTATATCTTAATGGTAGGTAACAAATTAACAATTCTCTTCTTAATCAGTTACCTGAAGTTTCTTTTTGTAAGGCAGGATAATACATATATTAGTTTTTTAATCATACGTTTTAGTACTGACGAACTGGACTCGGGATCAAACTTTTGATTTTTAATGTTTACAAAAACAGAGAAAAAACTGCATATCTAAATTTATCTTAACATAACCGGAGGACTAATATGCGCAGAAAACTCCTGATTGTATCAATCGCATCACTTTATATGTTAATAGCAGTTGTTATTACTGATGCGGGGGAAAAACGTGACAGGATTATTAGGACTGATATTTCACTCGAAAAATTGGAATCGAACTCGGAAAGAACCTCTTGTCAAATGTTTAAAACTGACCCCAACATGCAGGGATTTGCTTCTACAGGCGATTATATGAACGGTGATGCCGAAGTATCATATTTTGATCCGGCCGACCCAGTCTATGGCGGTTGCGGGGAATCAAGTCCGTATCCATTTAGAATTACTGATCTTTCATTTAAACTTTGGGATGTCTACCCTGATGATAGTCATTGGCCGGTTGTGATTGATATTGTGATTTATGATTTATTAAACCCCACAGATCTGTGTGCCGGCCCGGCTATGCCGGGTAATGAACTGTATAAATACACTATATCTTGCGATAAAGAAACTTACAGTATTAATTATGACATTAATTTAACAACTGTTAATTTACCAAATCCACCTTGTGTAAACGGCCCGTTTTTTATTGGTCTTCGATATAATGATCCTGAGCATAATCCGGGCGAATTTCCCGGTATCGCTCATGAATCATACAACCCGGAACCAATTGAATGTGAGGCATGGTTTTTTAGAGATGGAAATTGGATTGAATGGCATACATATTGGGATGAGGTACATCCACCAAAACATCCTGACTTTGTTGTGAGTGGCGAAACTGTCGCGGACAATTGCGATATCGAATGGCCCAATCACAAAATGCATTTCCCACAACTACCTGATGAGGACGGTTGGGGAATAACATCAAGCTATAATAGGATACTGGTTGATGACTGGCAATGTTCAGAGTCCGGACCGGTACGAGACCTGCATTTTTGGGGTAAATGGATTTTTGGTGTTGAAGGTACAATCGCGAATTTTGATATTTCAATTTATGCCGATATCCCGGCCGATCCTCCATCAGTACCATTCAGCAGACCGGGACAACTATTGTGGCAATTTAGCGCAAATGACTATACAGAAACCCGCTTTGCAAGAACAAGTCCGGGAGGATGGTTCAGCCCTATATCTGGTGAGGCCTTAGTGGATGTCCAGCAGGACTATTTCCAATATGATATCTTTTTTGATGATCCGCAAACATGGTTTGAACAGGTCGAGGGAACAATTTATTGGGTTCAAATTGCTTGCGAATGGAGCGTGACAGGCGAATGGGGCTGGATGTCAAGTTTGGATCACTGGAATGATAATGCCGTTTATTGGAATAAATATGACGATGAGTGGATAGAGCTTTTTGAACCGGATAGTAATAATCCGCTTGACCTGGCTTTTGTCATTACCGCTGATGCTAATGCCGTCTATGAAGGGGCCTGCTGTTATCCGGAACCGACCGGTAGCGGCGATATGTTATGCACTATCACCTCAAGGGAAGATTGTGAAGACAACCTGCTTGGAACATATCGGGGTCATATGACATCTTGTCAACCACTTGAAGCCTGTTGTTTACCCAATGGCGATTGTGTTATGGCCGATCCGATCTGCTGTGAAACAGTACTACTTGGCGCACCTATGGGCGTTGGTACATCATGCACTGCACTTGAAGCTTGCTGTTTTGATGATGGCAGCTGCCAAAATCTCGATCCGCTCTGCTGTGTTGATATCGGTGGCAAACCCCAGGGTCAAGGTTCTGATTGCGCCACGACAACATGTGATGCACCGCCCAAAAACTGGTATCAGGCACCCGAAAGAAGCGACAAAGTATTAAGCGTAAATGCAACCCTGGAGTCTAATATTACCGGCGGTATCCCGCTTCTTTCTTACGTATTAGCCGACGATTTTCTATGCACCAAAACCGAACCGATTACCGAGATTCATATTTGGGGATCATGGCTTGCTGATATGTATAAGCCTTATGGTCCCGAGGATGTTATCTTTCATATCAGTATTCATTCTGATATTCCGGCCGGTGAATTGGCTCAGCATAGTATGCCTGGGCCTTTATTGATAGACTGGTTTATTGGACCTGAAGAATTCACTTATAAACAAACCGATATGACGGGTATTATGATGGGCTGGCTCGATCCGCCAGAAACTTGGCTTCCCGGAGGTTATAATTTCGAAGTTGAATATATCTTCCGTTTTGATGAAACCAATTGGTTTATTCAGCAAGGTACAGAGCAGACACCTGTTATCTACTGGCTGGATGTTCAAGCTATAGTACCTGAAGGGTCAGATACTCAATTTGGATGGAAAACATCGGAAAACCATTGGAATGACAATGCCGTTTATTTTGAAGGTGAAGATATTAATCAGCAACTGCCATGGCAGGAATTGGTGTATCCGCCAGACCATCCTTTTGCGCCCGCGGATATCGATCTGGCATTTATGATTGGTGGTCCATGCGATTGTCAGCCGGGTGAAGCCGATGGAGTCGCTACGGAAATTAATATTCTGGATATTGTTCATCTTGTTAATTATAAGTATAAAGGTGACGTTGATCCGATTCCGTATGCACTTTGCAGTGGTGATGTCAATTGCAATTGTACAGTCGATATACTCGATATAGTCTATTTAATAAACTTTAAATATAAAGGCGGTCCAGCACCATGTAGCTGTTATGATTTTCTGAACAATTGTGGCATACCGCTAAGATAAGACAGAGGAGAAATAAATAAGCGAAAAAGAAATAACACCTCATTTAAGAAGCCCCGTTATAAGACGGGGCTTTTTTTGCCTTATTATTAATAATATTTAATCAAAACCAATCAGCTCTAATTTACCAGTATTTGCATAAAGTCATGTTATTTTGTAATTGACATTATTTTAATAATTTTATATCTTAATGGTAGGTAACAAATTATTAATTCACTTCTTAATCAGTTACCGATAGTATTCTTTTGGTAAGGCGGGATAATACTTATTTAGAATTATAATCATACGTTTTGGTTACCACAAACTGGAATCGGGATTAAACTTTAGATTTTTAATGTTTACAAAAACAGAGCAAATAATTACATATCCAAATATTTCCTAATATAACCGGAGGATCACTATGAGTAGGAAACTTCTGTTTATCTCCATTGGACTAATTCTACTAACCGCATCTGGCGTTATGGCTCAATGGGATAATCACAAAATGCATTTTCCGCAGTTACCAGATGAAAACGGGTGGGGTATTTCACGTTTACCGGAAAGAATTCTGGCTGATGACTGGCAATGCTCGGAATCAGGACCTGTTAGAGACTTACATTTTTGGGGTAAGTGGTTTGCGGGTTTTGAAGGAACCATAGACCATTTTGATATAACAATATATGCCGATATTCCGGCCGATCCTCCATTGATACCATTCAGCAGACCGGGCGAAATTTTGTGGGAATATGACGCCTTTGAATTTGCTACGACATCAATTCCCCAGACATCTCCGGGCGGATGGTACAATCCCATTACTGGTGAAGTCTTGTCGGATATCCAACAGGACTATTACCAATATGATATCTACTTTGATGATCAGCAAACATGGTTTGAACAGGTCGAGGGAACCATTTATTGGATCGAGGTTTTTCCGGCGGCTGATCTTAGCGGGTGGGGTTGGTTATCATCAATAAATCATTGGAATGATAATGCCATTTTTTGGAATTTATATGAAGAAGAATGGATAGAACTTTATGAACCGGGTAGCGACGATCCGCTTGATCTGGCCTTTGTGATAACCGCGGACGCCAGCGCGACCGATATGGGCGCCTGTTGTTATCCCGAACCAACCGGCAGCGGTGATATGTTATGTATCGAAACCAATCAAGCGAATTGTGAAAACAATTTGCTTGGCACCTACCGGGGCGATGGAACCCAGTGTCAACCGATGGAAGCATGTTGTCTTCCTAATAGCGATTGTATCATGGCTGATCCAAGTTGTTGCGCGAACGAGCTTCTCGGAACACCAATGGGCGTTGGTACATCATGCACTGCACTTGAAGCCTGCTGTTTTGATGATGGCAGCTGCCAAAACCTCGATCCGCTCTGCTGTGTTGAAATGGGCGGTGATCCTCGGGGTCCGGGTTCCGATTGCGCCACAACTGAATGTAACGCACCTCCAAAAAATTGGTATCAAGCGCCTGATTTATCAGAATCGGGAATAAATGTGAACTGTAACTATCCTATGGGAATAATAATGGATCCTCCAAGATATGTTCTGGCAGATGATTTCCAATGTAACAAAACCGAACCGATTACTGAAATTCATATTTGGGGCACTTGGTATAATAATTTCTATCCGGATTGGGGTAGCGATTTTGAAGGTGATCCGGGATTGGTTACATTCCGGCTTAGTCTGCACGCTGACATACCTGCTGGTGTACTTGAGCAATGGAGTATGCCTGGTGAGATGATAGCCGAGTGGCAATTTGAACCGGGGGAATTCATCTATAAAGAGGTTAGCCTCGCCAATTACAGCAGAGGTTGGCTTGATCCGCCCACATCGTGGTCTCCGGAGGCTGGCGGAAAATGTTGGGAGTATATCTTCTTTTTTGATGAGAGCAATTGGTTTGTTCAGGAAGGTTCAGAGCAGGAACCGGTAATATACTGGTTTGATATCCAGGCGTTTTCTCAGCCAGCTCAACAAGCACAATTTACCACCACATTTGGATGGAAAACATCAACCGATCATTGGAATGATGATGCTGTTTGGTTCGAAGGCGAGGATTTACCGGTGCAACTACCATGGCAGGAATTGAGATATCCCGAAGGACATCAATACTATCCTGAATCAATTGATTTAGCCTTCATGATCGGTGGTCCGTGCGATTGTCAGCCAGGTGAAGCCGATGGAAACACTACAGAAATAAATATCCTGGATATTGTTCATCTTGTCAATTACAAGTATAAAGGTGGCGTTGATCCGATTCCATACGCACTTTGCAGTGGTGATGTCAATTGCAATTGTACAGTCGATATACTCGATATAGTCTATTTAATAAACTTTAAATATAAAGGCGGCAATGCACCCTGCACCTGCGGCAGTTTTTTAATAAATTGCGGCATACCGCTAAGATAAGACAGAGGAGAAATAAATAAGAGAAAAGGAAATAACACCTCATTCAAAAAAGCCCCGTTATAAGATGGGGCTTTTTTTTATTGGAAAATCACGAATATCCACAAAATTCCTCAATTATCTTGCGTTGAGTATAATTCTTGAATAAATTGTTGGTCTACATAATTGGAAATAAACAATTCCCTTTAGTTGGAGGATTTATGAAGAATAGACTTGGAAATGTCCTTGACTGGCTAAAATCGAAAGATGTCGATTATGCCGATTGTCGCTTTGTCAGGGGCGAAAGTGAATCAATCCGTGTCACCAATGGTATTGTCGATACATTATCGAAAAATATCAATGTTGGGGTCGGTGTCAGAGTTCTGCATAATGGTGCCTGGGGTTTTGCGGCAATAGCCTCGACCAAAGAAGCCGATATAAAAAAGGCGGCCAATAAGGCGCTACAAACCGCCAAAGCATCGGCGATGGCCAAAAAAGAAGATGTCAAACTGGCCGATCAGGAAGTTTATAAAGATCATTATAAAACTCCATGTCAAAAAAACCCATTTGAGGTTCCGACTGATGAGAAAATCGGTCTGCTTCTCGAAATCAGCGATCAACTATCAACTGACAAAAAAATCAGAACCGCTGAAGCATCACTCGAATTTTTTAAGACTAACAAACTTTTCTGTTCAACCGAGGGTGCCGAAATCGAACAGGATATTATTGAATCGGGCGCCGGATATAGTTCCACCGCTTATGATGGTCAGGAAATTCAGAAACGATCGTTTCCGAATTCACATCGCGGCGATTTTGCCACCAGAGGATACGAATTTATCGAAGAGATGAATCTTCTAGACAATGTCGAACGGACGCGCGAAGAATCTATTGAACTTTTATCAGCCGACGACTGTCCCGACACCGAAGCCGATATTATTATCTGTGGATCGCAGATGGCCCTTCAAGTGCATGAATCTTGCGGGCATCCGATTGAACTCGACCGTGTTTTGGGAACTGAAATATCTTTAGCCGGTGGATCGTTTATGCAAATCGAGGGACTAAATGATCTGGTCTATGGTTCACCGATTGTTAATATTTATGCCGATGCAACAATTCCCGGGGCGCTTGGTTCATTTGGATATGACGATGAAGGTGTTAAGGCGCAACGGTCTCCTATAATTCAGGACGGAATGCATGTCGGTTATTTATCGAGCAGGGAAACCGCCCCGATAATTAATCAGACATCAAATGGAACGATGCGAGCCGATGGCTGGAATCGTTTACCGTTAATCAGGATGACTAACATTAATCTTGAACCGGGTGAATGGGAACTTGATGATTTGATTGCTGATACCGAAAACGGCATCTATTTTGGAATGAATAAAGTCTGGTCGATTGACGATCAACGTCTCAATTTCCAGTTTGGTACCGAATGCGCCTGGGAGATAAAAAACGGTAAACTTGGCAGGATGTTTAAAAATCCTCTGTATACCGGTATGACACCAAAATTCTGGAATTCATGCGACGCTATTTGTAATAAAAACCATTGGCATGTCTGGGGTGTTCCTAACTGCGGTAAGGGAGAACCGATGCAAACCGCCCGTGTGGCGCACGGGACGGCTCCGACCAGATTCCGTAAAGTGAAAGTTGGGGTGAGCAAATGATAGGAAAAGAGAAACTATTTTCGACTTTTAAAAAAGTTGTCAAATCAAGCCGAGCCGATGAAACCGAAATTGTCTATATTGGAACTAATAATGGATTAACCCGTTTTGCCAACTCAACGATTCATCAAAATGTAAATGAATCAAACGCGACGATATATATCAGAACGGTTATTGGTCAAAAAATCGGCGTATCTTCGACCAATTCAATGAATCAAAACGATCTTAAAGCAGCGATTGCCAATTCGTTTGAGATCGCCAAATATCAGAAAGATAATGAATATTTCCCTGGTCT
>JAAERC010000794.1 GCA_024230695.1 Candidatus Zixiibacteriota bacterium | reverse complement strand
GCTTATATATAATAAAGTCTTGTTAAAAGGAGGAACCTCGGTGAAAGTTTTTGACACCGATCAGATTAGAAATGTGGCACTGATTGGCCAGCGTGGATGCGGCAAAACAACTCTTGCCGATGCTTTGGCCTTCTCATCAGGAATCTCAAATCGCCTTGGAAAGGTGGATGATGGAACTTCACTTTCTGATTTCACTGAGGATGAGATAAGTAGAAAAACATCAATTGGTCTTTCAATATTAACCTGTCCCTGGAAAAATGTTAAGATTAATCTTCTCGATCTGCCGGGACATCCTGATTTTATCGGGGAACTAATTACTGGTTTGAATGTCGCCGAAACGGCGATAGTTGTTTTGAATGCTAACTCGGGTATTGAAGTCGGAACAGAAATCCAATATAAATATGTGGATAAATTCAATCTTCCCAGATTGTTTTTTATTAATAAGATTGAAAAAGAGAATGTTAAATCTGCTGAAATTATCGCTCAACTACAACATACATATGGCCTGAAGGCTGCTCCAGTTCAACTGCCGATTGGCGATGGTGAGAATTACAAAGGAATCGTTGACCTGATCAAAATGAAAGGTATTACCTTTGATGATAAAGGCAAACCATCCGAAGGTGATATTCCTGCTGAATTAAAAGATCAGGCCGAGGATGCCCAACAGAAATTGATTGAAGCAGTAGCAGAAGCTGACGATGCTCTTTTGGAAAAATTCTTCGATAAAGGAGAATTAACTTCTGAGGAATTACTTGGCGGATTAAAAAAGGCCATTGTTGAACGTGCAATATTTCCGATTCTTTTTGGTTCTGCTGACTTGAATTCTGGTGCCCATAGTCTTTTAAATTTCATTGCCGATTATCTGCCGTCTCCTGATAACGCTCCCACTCAGAATTTGTTGAAAGAGGGCACAGATGAGGTTGTTGGCGTTGATATTAAAAATGATGCCAATGCGATGGTTTATGTTTTTAAATCACTGGCCGAAGCGCATATTGGTGAGATTTCTTTGTTCAAGGTATTGGGCGGAAAGGTATCCCAGGGACTTGATTTGCATAATGCCAACCAAAGAAGCAATGAACGGGTTGGACAAGTATATTCGATCAGCGGTAAAGAAAGAAAAGAACTTGATTCGGCAAATGCCGGCGATATTGCCGCTACGGTAAAATTGAAATCGACAAAAATGGGCGAGACCCTTGGCAAAAAAGGTGATGATCTTGTTGTCCCGCCAGTCGATTATCCCGAACCGGTTTTGGATACCGGTATCAGACCCAAAGCAAAAGGTGATGAAGAAAAATTGTCGACCGCTTTGCACCGGCTTAATGATGAAGACCCATCGTTTAAAGTCATTATTGATCCGGCCTTGCGCCAGACAGTATTGTACACTCAGGGTTCGACCCAGACTGAGATTCTCAACGCCAAACTGAAAGCCAAATTTGGTGTTGAAATTGAAGCATTTAAACCTCGGATCGCTTATCGTGAGACTATTAAAGGTAAAACCGAGATTCAGAATAAATACAAAAAGCAATCTGGTGGACGCGGTCAGTATGGCGATGTTCATCTACGTATCGAACCTAATAAACGTGGCGGCGGATTCGAATTTGCCGATGAGATCTCCGGCGGTGTTATCCCGGGTAAATTTATTCCATCGGTCGAGAAAGGTGTTGTTGAGGCATTGGCCGAAGGTGGTTTGTCCAAATCTCCTGTTGTTGATGTTAAGGTTGCCGTGTTTTATGGTTCTTATCATGCTGTTGACTCATCCGATATGGCTTTTAAAATTGCCGCGTTGATGGGTTTTCGTGATGGTTTCATGCAATGTAAACCGGT
>JAAERC010000793.1 GCA_024230695.1 Candidatus Zixiibacteriota bacterium | reverse complement strand
GAGTATTAGATAAAATTTATAACTTGAGTTATTTGCCATGAGAATAAGACAGCTAATTTTATTATATATTATTTCATTTTTTCCGGTTGTAAGTTTGAATGCCGGGGAAAATATCAGCCTTTCGGCATCTCTTAACAGATTTGATATCCCATTTGAAGAGAGTGTTGAATTAAAACTTGAGATTAAATGGCAGGGTGATATCACCAGCTATGCGTTTGAACTGGTTCCATTACCCGAACTTGAGAATCTAAAAGTATTGGGAACCTCATCGGCTATATCAAGTGGTATTGAGAATGATAAAGAAATAACCACCAGGACATTTAAATATACTTTAAAACCGACTGGTTCGGGGATTGGAACAATTGAACCGATTGTTCTTGATTGTATCGCAATGCCTGATTCTGTCCCTGGTCAGCTATCGACCCAACTGATGAAAGTAAATATTGCCAAACCGATTCCAATTAAAGAGGATTCGGGAGTTTCGTTATTTTTGTATTTGATGCTGGCGGGTTTAATGATTGCCGCAGTTTTTATAGTAGTCCTAAAAAATAAAAAAGGATCTGAAATTGAACCTGTTAAATCAGCCGAGGAATATTTTTCAGATTCTTTGGCCGATATAAAAGCAAATAATCAATCTGACCGGAAACTGTTTTTCACAAAACTTAATTTGGCCTTAACTGAATATGTGAAACTAAAATATAAGATTGAAACATCGGGACAAACCTCAAAAATAGTATCGG
>JAAERC010000792.1 GCA_024230695.1 Candidatus Zixiibacteriota bacterium | reverse complement strand
TATGTATATGATTGGCAGGATTATGATGATGCCGGGTTTTTTATGAACTATGATGATGGCGGTTTTACCAATTATTGGGGATATTCATCGCCGACCGGCTGGGGGATGTGTAAATTTACCGCTCCTGATGATATTGATTTGACTCGAATTGAATTCTGGACAACCGATGTTACCACAGATATTGATATTTATGTGTATGACGATTTTTCAGGCGGAACTCTAAGTACATTATTGGGAAGTAAACTTAATTCAAGTTTTACAGAAGCCGGTTATCATTCGGTTGGGCTTGACGCGCCGATCCTACTTTCCAACGGTGAGGATTTTTATGTTGCGGTGAAGTTTACAAATTCAAGCTTTACATATCCGATTGTGGCCGATGCTCAAACACCGACCGAAACAGGGAAGACATATATAAGTGGTGGCGGCACCAGCTGGTATGATCTGGGAACTAATGGAACGCCAAGCGATGTTGGTATTCGCGCCCGAGCAACATTGACTCTGGTGCAGTCAAAAGATGATGAGAAACTTATTAGACCAAATGATTTTTTACTGTCACAAAATTACCCGAATCCATTTAATAGCGCGACAACAATAAAATACTCCGTGCCCAGACAGTCGCATGTATCAATTGATATCTATAATCTTCTTGGTCAAAAAGTGAAAACTCTTATTGACGAAACCAAAACGGCCGGAGATCATACGATCAATTGGGATGGTACCGACTATAATGGACAACTGGTATCGACCGGCATTTATTATTATCGGATAACATCAGGTGATTTAACCGTAACAAAAAAACTGGTCTTACTAAAATAAATTATTGAAAATTCAATAAGATGCTAAGATAGGCGGATCATTTATGACCGCCTATTTTTTTTATTATTTTCTTGCATTAATATTATGCCCCCAATAATTTTTATTTAACAGAAATTGATAGGAATCCTAAGAATATTTTATATTATATTCTGCCTTTAATATTATTGGCTGGCCTTATTTATTAGGATAAAATGGACAAAATAGAAGTTAAAGCACCGGCAAAAATAAATCTGTTCCTGAAAATCCTCAATAAGAGAAAAGATGGCTATCATAACATCTATTCCTGGTTTCAGGCAGTAAGTCTTTATGACTATATGACTTACGAGGTAGTAGCTGAATCCAAAATCAGCCTTGAACATAATGGGCCGGATTCCTTACCCACCGATGAAAAAAATCTGATCGTTAAAACGGCAAGATTGATGTTTGACACTTATAATCTTGACGGCGGACTAAAAATAAATCTAAAAAAAAATATTCCGATCTCAGCCGGGGTCGGCGGGGGCTCATCCGATTCTGCCGCAACGATATACGCCATTGACAAACTTTTTGATTTATATTTATCTGAAACTCAAAAGCAGCAAATTGGAGCAAAAATTGGTTCTGATGTGCCTTTTTTCTTCTCATCGGGACAAGCCGAGGTTACTGGTAGGGGGGAAGCATTAAAAAATATATCGATGCCTCTAAATTATAATATTATTTTGATTAAGCCGAACTTGAGCATTTCAACCGCCGACAGTTATTCAGGTCTAAAAATGGACTTGACAAGTTCGGGCGAGAGTATTAAGTTAGTATGCTATAAAGATTTCAGAGAGATGATTAGCGGTCTTGCTGAAATTGAAAACGATTTTGAGAAAGAGCATTTTAAATCTTTTCCTATTTTAGAAAAGATAAAGTTTGCTTTAGAAAACGCTGGGGCCGATTTAGTTAGAATGAGCGGTTCCGGTCCGACAATATATGGCTTGTTTAGAAATATACCTGAGGGGAATGATTTGAAACAAATCATTCGGAGTGATTGGAAATACTTTATTGTAAGACCAATTATTCTGCCCGCTTGGGAACGATGATTGTCT
>JAAERC010000791.1 GCA_024230695.1 Candidatus Zixiibacteriota bacterium | reverse complement strand
GGTTCGGGGTTCGGCGATTTAAAATATTTATAAAAGTAATTTTTTATTTTCGGATCATTTGGACTCTTACTGTTTATAATAAAAGAATATGATAAAAGATAAAAAAACAGTTGTTATAAAAGGCATCTCCGCCTCGCCCGGAATTGCTTATGGTGTCGCGCGCGTAATTTACAGATGGGAACAATCAATTGAGGAACGTACAATTGAGGAATCTCAGATAGAAAATGAGATGTCCCGGCTTGATACTGCGGTTGACAAAACCCTCGAAGAACTAAGCAAATATCAAAAAACAGCTGGTTCAAAAATTGGCGGACCGGTTGCAAAAATATTTGATTCCCAGGTACTGATTGCCTCTGACACCGATTTTTTAAACAAAGTAAAAAATGAAATTAAAAAGACGCGTAAAAGCGCTGAATATATATACAGTATGCAGGTTGAAAACAATTTATTACCCCTGCAACGGTCCCGTGATCCATATATGCGCCAAATGGCGACCGATATTGAATCGGTTTCACATAGGGTTGTTAGATACCTGACCGGACAGGACGAAAGCGAATTATCTCAGTTTTCAAAAGACTGCATTTTTGTCGGTAAACTTTTTTCCCCGGCCGAAGTTCTAAATCTTTTTGAGCGAGATGCTCGCGCTATCGTCACCGCCGAAGGTAGTCCCAATTCGCATATGGCCCTGATTGCGCGATCACTTATAATCCCGACGGTTATCGGTGTTCGACAGGTTCATATGAAAATCCGTTCCGGCGATAAATTGATTGTTGATGGTGAAAAAGGCCAGATAACGATTAATCCGTCTGAAGATGAATGGAGCAGTATTAAAGAAAAGGGAGCCGAATTTAAGTATCTACCGATGACGCAACTGAAGGAACTCCCTGATTTTCCACTAAAGACCAAAGATAATATTGAAATAAATGTTGCCTCAAATATTAATATTCCGGGACCAATAGACAAAATAATATCCGATCATAAAATAGGCGTTGGCCTCTATAGAACCGAATTTCTTTATTTACAGCAGGGACATTTTCCTTCGGAAGATGAGCAATTTGAAGTCTACGACTCATTGTCAAAACAGTACTACCCACAGGAATTGGTCATCAGAACATTTGATCTTGGTTCAGATAAGTTTCTAAAAGACAATACCGCGGTCAAGGAAAACAACCCGGCACTTGGCTGGCGAGGTATCAGGGCCTCGCTTGGCAATACGCGTATTTTCAGGGATCAAATTCGCGCCATTTTAAGGGCTTCCAAAAGAGGTAATATAAAAATTCTCTTACCAATGATTACCGATTTATCAGAGTTAAAACGTGCGTCGGGACAGATAAAACGCGCAATGGTTGAATTGAGAAAAGAAAAAATAGAATTTAATTCAAAAATCCAAACCGGCATCATGATTGAAGTTCCATCAGCGGCGATAACCGCCGACGTTCTGGCTTCAAAAGTAGATTTCTTCTCAATTGGTACAAATGATTTAACACAGTACACATTGGCCACTGACCGGGACAATCAAAAACTTATAGGACTTTTTAATTCATTTCATCCTTCAGTTTTAAGTTTAATAAAACATACTATCTCAGCGGCGCATAATCACAATATCCCGGTAACCGTTTGCGGTGAAATGGCAGGAAATCCCATCGCTATTCCATTGCTCATAGGTATGGGAGTTGATCAATTATCGATGAATCCATCACAACTAAACAAGGCCTCAGAAATCATCTCGTTAATTGACATTGATAAAACAAAAATCATTGCAGACAACATTATGAAATTATCAAACGTAAAAGAGATAGAAAAAAAACTAACCGAATTCATTTTCTCTCTTTAACAGGAGAACTATTTTGTTTGATTCAATCGATAACATAAAAAAACTTGATCCTGATAAAATGTACGATAAAATATATAATTTCCCCGAACAGTTATCCGAGGCCCTGGAAATTGGACGCAATATTCAAATCGATGCCAAACAATACTCAGATATTAAAAATATTGTGGTAGCCGGGATGGGCGGCTCGGCCATTGGCGGCGACACGGCACGAACCTATTTGGCAAAAAAACTTAATATTCCGTTTTTTGTTTGTCGTCATTATAATCTTCCCGGTTTTGTAGATGATAAGACTTTGATTATTATCTCTTCTTATTCCGGTAATACTGAAGAAACTCTCTCAGCTTTTGAACAGGCCTTATCAAAAAATGCAAAAATAGTATGTATTAGTACTGGCGGAAAAGTAGGCGAAATAGCCATAACAAATAATTTACCAATGGTACAGCTCCCCAAGGGTTATCCCCCTCGCACGGCACTGGGATATTCTTTTATTCCGCTTCTCTTTCTTATGGCCAAACTGGGATTCATTGCTAATGTCTCAGAAGATATTACTAAGCTCATTGACGGCTTAAAAGAATATCGCAAGTTATATTCTGTTGAGATAAAATCTGAAGATAACCGAGCCAAAACAATCGCCCAAAAGATGTTTGGTAAAATCCCAATTATTTATTCTGGGCCAGAATTGACCGACACCGTTGGCACTCGCTGGAAAGGTCAGATCTGTGAAAACGCCAAATGTCTTGCCTATAACAACCAGTTTGCTGAATTTAATCATAACGAATTGGTCGGCTGGAATGTTATCGAGAACTACAAAAATAATCTTATTGTAATTTATCTTCGCGATTCTGAAGATCACATAAAAATCGCCGAGCGAATGACAATTGTTAAGGATATTATCACCAAATATGATGTCGAAGTTATTGAAGTAACATCACAAGGCGAGACATCTTTGCTAAGAATCTTCTCTCTGATTCAAATTGGCGATTTTATTTCATATTATCTGGCGATATTAAATAATGTCGATCCGACCCCAGTGGCGGTTATTGACTATCTAAAAAACAAATTAGAAGCAAAATAATCGCGCCATAACCCATTAGTTATCAATAATATAGATTAAATAATTAACTGAATACAATACCCTCTTGCCAAAGATTATGAAACTATTATATTATCACGTTGTTATACAATTGGAATTATTTTAGGTAGGAAAAATGTTGATATCAGTCTGTAAGTCAAAAATACACCGTGTCAAAGTAACCGAGGCTAACCTTGATTATGAGGGCTCACTTACCATTGATACGGACCTAATGAAAGCGGCCGGTATTCTTCCGTTTGAGAAGGTACATGTGTTAAATGTTACAAATGGAAATCGTCTTGTTACCTACGCAATTGAAGGCAAGGCCGGATCTGGAGTTATTTGCCTTAATGGCGCCGCTGCTCATAAAGGACAGGCCGGCGATATCGTTATTGTGATCTGCTATGGCCTGATGGAACAAAATGAGTCCTCCAACTATCGCCCGAAAATAGTTCTGGTGGACAAAAATAACAAAATAATTTAAAGAAATTAATAAATATGACAAATAAAAAAGCCGCCATCATCCTTGCCGCAGGCAAAGGCAAAAGGATGAAATCCGACTTGCCCAAGGTTCTTCATACTATTAATAGCAAACCTCTGATCCGAATTCTGGTAGAAACGATGTCAGAACTTTCGCTGGATCGTCTCGCGGTCATTGTTGGTTTCAAAGGTGAGATGGTGATTGAAGAACTAAATGATTTTGATACTAAATTTGTCTGGCAAAAAGAACAATTAGGAACCGGACATGCTGTGAGTCAAACGAAGGAGATGTTTGAGGATTTTGACGGCACTGTTCTTGTGGCGGCGGGTGATGTACCATTTTTATCGAGCCAGACAATAAATAAGCTATTTGAAACTCATCTGAATAATCAAGCCTCGGCGACCTGTCTTTCGGCCAAATTTGAGAATCCAACTGGTTATGGGCGAATTGTAAGAAAAGATAATTCCAATATTCTATTAGAAATAATCGAAGAAAAAGATGCCAATTCTGATATCAAGAAAATTAAAGAGATCAACAGCGGCACTTTCTGCTTTAACAGCATTGATCTGTTTGAAGCGCTTCAAAAGGTCGGCAATAATAATGCTCAGCAGGAATACTATCTGACTGATACAATAAAGATCCTACAACAGGCTGGAAAAAGATGTGCCGTAACAAGGGCCTCAAACCCAATTGAGGTGGCTGGCATCAATTCAATTGAACAGCTTAAATCTCTGGAACAAGAAATTAATTCTAAAATATAATGAATCATTACACCGGTTCTAATAGTATATAATATATAAACATTTAACCGGGAATTGACGATAGTTTATGGTAGCGCTAACCAAATATCATCTGGACTCCATAAATATTTTTTTGAGGTAAACAACGCAAAATAGTTGACAAATATTTAAAACTTGGATAGTTTGTATTATTAGCCTGTCCTAGAGGGAAATTTTATGAGAAAGATTTTTGTAATTACATTGTTGGCATTTGTTTTGATTTCT
>JAAERC010000790.1 GCA_024230695.1 Candidatus Zixiibacteriota bacterium | reverse complement strand
GCAAAGCCCTCGCCTGATTCGACCTCGAGAAGGTTTAATACTTTTTCCGGATCATGGAATACAAGCAATAGTACAATATGAAACAGGTAAGGCAAGAAGATCAGGTATTTTAATTTGGGGCGTTTCAGAGTTATCAAACGATTGATCGGGAATGCCAGCGAAAATAATAAAAAGGCCGGAAAAAACATCTCCCAGATATAATATAAATTATATATCAGAGATTCTTCAAAAGGTGTCGCGGCCTGGGCGATCGGTTTTACAATTGTCCCCAATGCGAGAAAAATCGGTCCCATCCCGGCAAAGAACAGCATAAAACCGGTGATTCGATTTAACTGTTGGGAGAATGCATCTCTGATAACTGTTATTGCCAGAAACAGAATGATTCCGCCAAATGTAAAATATACGGCCGCTATTATCGGCTGAAGAAATTCCATTGACTCTCTTTATTACTATAAATTTTTGGTCAGAGTAAATTTAGTTCCGGTCGGCGATGGCTCAATTTTCAAATCATCCATCAGCGATTTAACTATGAAAATTCCCCGTCCAACCTCCTTGAGAAGATTGGCATCGTCAATCGGATTATCAACCTCATCCGGATCAAATCCCTCACCCTGATCAACTATAACTATTACAGTGGCCTTTTTTGTCTTATTGACGGTCACTGTGACAACTTTTTCGAGAATAGATTTATTC
>JAAERC010000789.1 GCA_024230695.1 Candidatus Zixiibacteriota bacterium | reverse complement strand
CTTTTGGAAACGGATATATGGTCATCCATGCTAAATATTTGTGAAAGTATGAGCGTTCTGAGATGGTACTTACTTTTGTGATGAATTTGGCCGGTGAAAAGGGGCAAACAACTCCTGTTGTGGTTAAGCTGTTCCGCTAAATCGTCAATCACCAGACCGATCGGGGGGTCCGATTTGGTTCTATCATCCAAACCCAATTTTTCGATGATATTATTGTGCCAGCCTCATATAAATGTAACATTCTCCGTGCCGAGTAAGCTTTTTAGTTCATCATAAGCGGACTGCCAGTAATTGTACAAGAAGTACCAATGGGTTGGCTCCTCTGAGAAGCACTTTTGAGCTTTTTGTAGTAACTGTATGGTTTTTTGCGTTTTGCCGCACCCGCTGGGGCCAATAATTGTAATAAACGAATTTTTCGGAAATTTAAGCTCCTGTTCGGAAATTTCAACCTTCTCGGGCAACATCATCATTCGTTTGTGTGCAAAACAACAATAGTTATATATTTTATTATTATCATCATAATCACAATTACATACTGGGTGCAGTAACACAATAACTACAGTATGCTGAT
>JAAERC010000788.1 GCA_024230695.1 Candidatus Zixiibacteriota bacterium | reverse complement strand
TCTTGAAGGAGCGACTTTGGGAAAAGCCGCTGTTAAGGTTGCCGATATTTTGCGTGGCAAAAATAAACCAATTTTTACACCTCATATGGATACCGGGGATTATATTGTCGCCATTAATGCATCGAAAGTTGTTATGAGCGGTAATAAAGAACGGGATAAGAAATATTATAAATATTCAGGTTATCCCGGTGGATTAAAAGAAACGACTTATGCTAAATTGAAGCATAAGGATCCTCCGGCAATTTTTATTCATGCTGTTAAAGGGATGTTGCCGAAAACTCGTCTGGGTCGAAAGATCATTGAGAAACTTCATGTTTATGGTGATGAGAATCATAAACACCAGGCCCAGCAACCAGAAATGTTAAAAATAATTGATTAACTATTTGAGATAATAAATGAGTGAAACTGTATTTGCCGCAACCGGCAGAAGAAAAGAAGCTGTTGCCCGCGCTAACATCAAGGTAGGCGGTGGTAAATTTCTTGTTAATAACAAATCGTTAAAAGATTATGTCAAGCGCGATACTCTTGTTGATCATGTAAATGCTCCAATGATCAAGACTGAGACATTCGGTAAGCTTGATGTAGTTTGTAGTGCAAAAGGCGGCGGCCTTTCAGGCCAGGCTGGAGCAATTCAGTTAGCCTTAGCCCGTGCACTGGCGAAGCTTGACGGTGACCTTCATTCGACTTTGCGAAAAGGCGGGTTTTTGACTCGTGATCCTCGTGCGGTCGAACGTAAGAAATATGGTCAACCGAAAGCCCGTAAACGCTTCCAGTATTCGAAGCGTTAAAAAAACTATCCGGTTTATCCGGAAATAAGCACATCCTGTCTGATATTCGGGGGTCCGGTATCCCGGTCCGAAGATCATAAGGCAGGGTGGAAGTAAAAACCAAATCTAAAGAGGTTCCCAAATGGCAACTGATCATTTGAAAGAATTACTTGAGGCTGGGGTGCATTTCGGTCATCAGACACGGAGATGGAATCCCAAAATGAGACCGTTTATCTTTACGGCTCGAAATGGTATCTATATCATCGATCTGAATAAAACTCTGGAGGCAATTAATCAAGCCTGCCGGAAAGTCAGAGAGATCGTAGGTAAAGGTCAATCGATTCTATTTGTTGGCACAAAAAAGCAAGCAAAAGATGTCGTTAAAGACGAAGCCATTAGGTGTAGTCAATTTTTTGTTACTGAAAGATGGCTTGGCGGGATGTTGACCAACTTTTCGACAATCAAAGCTTCGATCAAAAAGCTCAAAGATATGGAGCGAATGAAAGAAGACGGTGAACTTGAGAAATTCAAGAAAAAAGAACGCTCCAAATTTGATCATCAGATAGCCAAACTCGAAAAAGTTCTGGGTGGAATCAAAGATATGAATTTCATTCCTGGTTTGGTTTTTGTCGTTGACGCAAAAAAAGAAAAAATCGCGGTTGCCGAAGCCTCCAAACTTGGTATTCCGATTATTGGAATTATTGACACCAACGCCGATCCCGATCCGATTGATTTTCCGATTGCGGCTAACGATGATGCAATTAAATCTATCAGGGTCATCACCAAAAAGATCGGTGATGCGATTATGAATGCATCGCAGTCAGTAACTGAAAATGAGATGAAAGATGCCGCCGGTGATCAAAAAGGCGCGCATGTAACCACATATATTTCACCAGATGAAAGATGAGTTATTAAGGATCAAGAAAATGACTATTTCTGCAAAAACTGTAAAAGAACTTAGAGATAAAACCGGCGCCGGTATGATGGATTGCAAAAAGGCTCTTAATGAAACCGACGGCGATATAGAAAAAGCAATCACATATCTTCGAGAAAAGGGTATTTCTAAAGCGGCCAAGAGGGCCGGTCGGGAAACCGCCGAAGGTATCATTTATTCTTACATTCATCCGGGAAGCAAATTAGGCGTTATGATCGAAATTGATTGTGAAACTGATTTTGTCGCTCGTAATGAAGAGTTTCAGGGATTTGCCAAAGATATCGCAATGCAAATCGCGGCCTCGAATCCGATTGCAATCAGTCGTGAAGATATAGATAAAGAGTTGATTGAAAAAGAGAGAGATATCTATCGTCAGTTGGCACTCAATGAAGGCAAACCAGAAAAGATCATTGATAAGATCGTTGATGGTAAAATAGAAAAATATTTTGCCGAAAGTTGTCTTTTGGAACAACCGTTTGTTAAAGACAGCGACCGTACGATGCAAGATATTTTAACTGAGCTTATTGCCAAAATCGGTGAAAATGTAACAATCAAGCGATTTGCTCGCTTTATGCTGGGACAATAGCTTATGGATACCGGCCTAAAATTAAAGTATCGCAGGATATTATTAAAACTCTCAGGAGAAGCTCTGGTCGGACCGAATACATTTGGCATTGATTTTGACACGATTGATTTAATCTGTCGCCAGATAAAAGAAATCAAAGATCTTGGGTTGGAGATCGCTATTGTTGTTGGTGGCGGAAATATCTTTCGCGGTCTTGAAGTTTCCAAAACAGGTATGGATCGAGTTGCCGCCGATAACATGGGAATGTTGTCGACGGTAATAAACGGTTTGGCTCTTCAGGATAATCTGGAGAGAATCGGGGTTCAAACACGCGTGATGTCGGCGATCCGAATTGAATCTTTTACCGAGCCTTATATTCGTCGCCGAGCTATCAGGCATATGGAAAAAGGCAGAATTATCATTATGACTGCCGGAACCGGCAATCCATTTTTTTCAACAGATACGGCTGCCGCTTTGAGGGCCAACGAACTTAATACTGAAGTTCTGATTAAGGCAACTAATGTTGATGGCATCTATTCAGCCGATCCAAGGTTGGAGCCGGATGCGAAATTTTTGCCAGAGCTTTCATATCTTGATGTTATCAAGCGCGAATTACGTTTTATGGATTTAACAGCGATTACAATGTGCAAGGACAATAAAGTTCCGGTGATTATTTTTAATCAGGGAAATACCGGAAATCTAAAAAAAGTCGTCCTTGGTGAAAATATCGGTTCAGTCGTAACAGATAAATAATATATCTATATAACCGGAGGTATAATCCGATGGTAAAACAAATTTTATCAGATACTGAAGACAAAATGAAAAAAAGCCTGTTGGCGGTGAATAGGGATTTTGGTTCGCTGAGGACAGGAAAGGCATCTCCTGCTTTGCTTGACGCAATCCGAGTTGATTATCATGGAACAGTTATGCCGCTTAACCAACTTGCTACAGTTTCGGCGCCGGAAGCACGGCTTATGGTAGTTCAGGCTTGGGATAAGGCGATCGTGGGTGAGATATCAAAAGCTATTCAGAAGGCTGATCTTGGACTAAATCCGCAAGTGGATGGCAATATTATTCGGCTTCCAATTCCTCCTTTAAATGAGGACCGTAGGCGAGAACTTGTAAAACATTGTAAAAAAATTGCCGAAGATGGAAAAATTGCGATCAGGAATATCCGTCGCGATGCCAATGATAGCCTCAAAAATGCCGAAAAAGATAAGTCAATTTCGGAAGACGATATGAAGCGGGCAACCGAAAAGGTCCAGGGGTTGACCAACAAATATACTGATGAGATTGATCTGGCTATGGAGGCCAAAGAGACTGCTATTATGGAAGTTTGATACCAAATATTGCAATTTTAAATGGGTTGTTTTCTTTGAAAATAACCCATTTTTTTATGTCATTTTTCGGCAAATTTAGTGATTTTGGGAATCCTATAATTATTCAATTTTGTAGTATAATTTGCTATAATTGGAAACAATTTTGAAAGCCTGAAAAAAAACTTCAAATCGGCTGAAGTTATGTATTCAAAAGGGTTTGACAATTATAAAAATATCGATATATTTGTTTTCTTGAAAATATATAGTGTGAATATTTTCACAATGAGATTGTTGACGGAAACGAAATATAATTTAATTTTTGAAGATAGTACAGGAGAATAAAATGGCAAGTCCCAAAGTTTATAAAAATTTCATAAATGGTGAATGGGTCGAATCAAAAACCGGCGATACTTTTGAAAATCGCAACCCGGCTAATATGGATGAGGTAGTCGGTGTATTTCAGAAATCTTCGGAAGATGATGTTAATGATGCTGTCGCCGCCGCCAAAGAAGCATACAAGAAGTGGCGGTTGGTACCTGCTCCCAAGCGGGCCGAATTGGTCATGAATTTCACAGACCGTTTGGTGAAGTTGAAAGAGGAAGCTTCCCAGCAAATGACTCGCGAGATGGGCAAAGTTATCAAGGAAACCAGAGGTGATGTTCAGGAAGCGATTGATATGGGTTATTATATGGCCGGTGAAGGTCGCCGTCAATTTGGTTTTACGACACCATCGGAGTTGCCAAATAAATTTATGATGTCGGTCAGACAACCCAAAGGTGTCTGCGGAATGATCACTCCCTGGAATTTTCCAATGGCAATTCCATCATGGAAGATGATGCCAGCGCTGATCTGCGGCAATACGGTAGTTATTAAACCAGCGACACTTACTCCGTTGTCGGTTTATAATTATATCAAAATGATCGAGGAATCAGGTATTCCTGCTGGGGTTGTGAATATGGTTACCGGTTCTGGTGGTTCGGTTGGTCAACCTTTAATGACTCATAAAGATGTTAGTGTTATCAGTTTTACAGGATCAACAGAAGTAGGTCGTAAAGTCTCTGAAGCCTGCGCGTCTGATTTTCGTGGATGCCATTTAGAAATGGGCGGTAAAAACTGCGAAGTAGTTATGGATGATGCCAATGTTGACTTGGCCGTTGAGGGGGCCGTTTGGGGTGCTTTTGGTACAACTGGGCAGAGATGTACCGCTACCTCAAGAATGATTGTTCATAAGGATGTTATAAAAGAATTCACAGAAAAGTTAGTGGCTCGTGCCAAGGCACTTAAGGTTGGTAATGGTCTTGATGAATCGGTTGATATGGGACCGGCGGTCAATGAATCGCAGATGAACACAGTCTTGAAGTATATGGAAATCGGTAAGAATGAAGATAAAGCCAAATTACTTTGTGGTGGCGGACGTTTAACCGGCGGAGATTATGATAAAGGGTATTTTACTGAACCGACTATTTTTGGTGATGTAACACCTGAGATGAGAGTCTTCCAGGAAGAAATATTTGGTTCGGTAACCACTATTACTGAATGTTCTTCTTTGGAAGAAGGAATCGAGATGGCCAATAATACTGATTATGGACTTTCTGCCTCGATTTATACTCAGGATGTAAATAAGGGTTTTGAGGCGATGCGTGATATTTATACCGGCATCTTTTATATAAATGCGCCGACTATTGGAGCGGAAGTACATTTGCCATTCGGCGGTGTGAAAAATACCGGTAATGGTCATCGTGAAGCCGGAGTGGCCGGAATTGAAGTATTCTCGGAATGGAAATCGGTTTATATTGATTATTCGGGAAAAATTCAAAAGGCCCAGATCGATAACAATTAAACCTGTTGTTGAGGATGTGAGATAGATAGGAAATGTTAAGAGATAGAACAACAATTTCAATGAAACGACGTGGTTCACTTTTAGTTATGAATCATGTTATTTTGGTCAGGTTATCTTTTATCTAATGTGACAATAAATTCCAATTAATATAAATTAAATGTATAAGTAATTTTAAAGGAGAAGAATAGATGTCAAAGAAAAAGAAGATAATCATTATGGGCGCGGCTGGAAGAGATTTTCATAATTTTAATGTCCTCTATCGCGGTAATAAAGATATAGAAGTTGTTGCTTTTACGGCGACCCAGATTCCTGATATTGAAGGCAGAGTTTATCCTAAGGCACTCGCCGGTCCTGGATATCCAAAAGGTATTCCGATTTGCGCGGAAGAAGATCTTCTGAATCTGATCGTTGATAATGATGTTGAAGAAGTTGTTTTTGCATACTCTGATGTTCCTTACGAATATGTAATGGACAAAGCGGCTTATGTGAATTCATGTGGTGCCCGTTTCGCAATCGAGGGCGGCGCCCCGACAATGATCAAATCAACCAAACCGGTTGTCTCGGTTTGTGCAATCAGAACCGGTTGTGGAAAATCCCAGACAAGTCGTCGTGTTGCCCAGGTTTTGATCGATATGGGTCTCAAGGTAGTCGCGATTCGTCACCCCATGCCATATGGTGATTTGGCCAAGCAGGCTTGTCAGCGTTTTGCTACTCTGGCCGATTTGAAAAAACATAAATGTACTATCGAAGAGATGGAAGAGTACGAACCACATATCAACAAAGGTGTTATTGTTTATGCCGGTGTTGATTATGAAAAGATCGTTCGTGAAGCTGAAAAAGAAGCTGATATTATTCTTTGGGACGGTGGCAATAATGATATGTCATTCTACCAAACTGATTTACAGATCACTCTTGTTGATCCGCATCGTCCGGGACATGAAATCAATTATTACCCCGGCCAGAACAATCTTTTATTGGCTGATGTAATTGTTATGAACAAAATCGATACTGCCTCAATGGAGGGTATTGATGAGGTTCGTCAGAATGTTGCTTATTATAATCCGCAGGCAGTAGTTGTTGATGCCGCATCTCCATTACGTGTTGAAGATCCAGATCTGATTCGCGGTAAGAGAGTTCTTGTTGTTGAAGATGGTCCGACCACGACTCATGGTGGAATGAAATATGGTGCCGGTATGATGGCGGCGGCCAAATTTGGAGCCGCTGAGACAGTTGATCCTCGTGGTTGCACTGTTGGTAAGATGACTGAGACCTTTGAGAAATACCCAGAAATCGGAACTTTGCTTCCGGCGATGGGATACTCAGGAAAGCAATTGGCTGATCTTGAGAAAACAATCAACAAAGTTGACTGTGATACAGTTGTAATTGCAACGCCGATTGATTTACGACGGGTTGTCAATATTAAGAAGCCGTCGGTGCGGGTATATTATGATCTGCAGGAAATCGGCCAACCGACTTTGGAAGATGTTCTTAAAGATGCTTTCACTCCATCAAAACCTGTCAAGAAAGCATCAAAAAAAGCGAAAGGTAAGACTAAGAAATAGTCTTATTATAGCATGGCGAAATTAAACGGTAAAACTGCGGTAATTGCTCTGGGCGGAAATGCAATTACTCATCCTGATATTAAAGATACAATAACTCAGCAGTTTAAAAACACTCGCGATTCCATTGATTGCATAGTTGGATTGGCTCGTGCCGGTTATAAGGTCGCCGTTACACATGGTAATGGCCCGCAGGTTGGTAATGCCATTCTGCGGGTCGAATTATCTCGTGGTAAGGCACCTATTTTGCCTCTGGGAATATGTGTCGCCGATACCGAGGGCGGTATTGGATATATGATCGAGCAATCGCT
>JAAERC010000787.1 GCA_024230695.1 Candidatus Zixiibacteriota bacterium | reverse complement strand
TGGAAAAATTCAACCAAATCTCTTATATGGCCTATGGTACAGAAAAAAGCGATTCATACGAGTTTTTGAAATCTAATAATATAAATCCTATTGCAGTTGGAACATTAAACAGAAAGCAATCGGGGCTAAGATTTTACCTGAGATTACTAGGTAACCTATTTTCGCCATATCCATATATAGTAACCAGTCATTATTCAAATCATTTTCAAGATAGACTGATTGAATTTCTGAAAAATAATAAATATGATGTCATTATTTGTGAGTGGTCACCATACGCTATTTTTATAAAAAAGCTGAATCAATATAAATCAATTATAGTCGCGCATAATATTGAAGCTTCTATCTGGCGCCGTTATCAGGAAAACGAAACTAATATTTTTAAGAAAATCTATATTTCTATTCAACGGAAAAAAATCGAAGATTTTGAGCGATCCTGTTTTAATTGGGCAAATGGGGCAACAGCGGTTAGTGCCGCAGAGGCAGACGAGATAGCTTCTTATGGAACTTCATATACTCCAGCTGTTATTGACAATGGTGTTGATACAGAATACTTCTCCTCAAATAAATCTGAAATTGTTGCTAATCATTTGGTTATGACCGGTGCTATGGATTGGCGTCCCAATCAGGATGCCGCGATCTATTTTACTGAGGAGATATTACCGCTTATAAAAGAGTCAAAGCCGGACTGTACTGTTTCATTTGTAGGAAGAAATCCATCCAAGCATGTTTTAGACTTGGCACAAAATGAATCTGTGAATGTATCTGGAACTGTTGAGGATGTACGCCCATATATTTCTAATGCTAATGTATTTATTGTTCCACTAAGAATAGGTGGCGGTTCCCGTTTAAAAATATTAGAGGCCTTTTCAATGAATAAGGCAGTCGTTTCCACCTCCGTGGGTGCTGAGGGGTTAAATGTCACAAACGGAGAAAATATATTGTTGGCCGACAGTCCCCAGCAATTTGCTCAGGCCGTAATTGATTGTATCGATAACAACGAGCTCAATACAAAATTGTCAAATAATGGAAAAAAACTGGTCGAATCGGAATATAGGTGGGACATCCTGAGTAATAAGTTTAATAACTATATATTAAAGATAGTTGACAATAAATGAAAATTCTCCATTTGAGAACATCTAATTTTTATGGCGGCCCGGAACGTCAGTTACATTTTCACGCCAAAGAAGCAACTGATTCAGGGTGTGAGATCATTATTGGCTCATTTTTGGAGGATGGACAGATCCCCGAATTTATCAATGTTATTTCCGATGATAATATTTTGACCCAAACTTTTAATGTCTCCGGCGGGTATGATCTGAAAGCTATCAAACTTGTAAGGGAATTTCTAATTGATAAAAAGATATCAATACTATGCACTCATGATTATCGTTCACATTTAATTGGAATGATGGCACGTCGAAAAACACCGGCAAAGTGGGTAGCTTTTTCTCGTGGGTGGACATCGGAAGATATCAAAATCAAATTTTATCATTTACTTGATAAGATTTTTATCCGTTTTGCAAATCATATTGTAGCCGTCTCCGAATCACAAAAACTAAAGCTTACAAAGTTGCTGGTCTCAAAAAATAAAATAACTACAGTTCATAATGCCATTGATCCGAAAGCATTCGCCCATATTGAAGCCGTTGATTTAAGAGATAAATTTATTCTTCCGCAAAATTCTATTATAGGCATTTCCGGAGGACGATTTTCAGCAGAAAAGGGTCAAAAGTATTTTGTCAGAGCGGCAAAAATCGCGCACCAGCAGGATAATAATTTGTATTTTATTCTTTTTGGTGATGGGCCTGATCGGAATATTATACAACAAGAAATTAACAATGAGAATCTGTCCGATTTTATTATCTGCCCCGGATTTGAGAAGAATTTAATAGGTTGCTTGAAAGGAGCGGATTTTTTAGTTAATCCGTCATTGTCGGAAGGTCTGCCAAATATAATATTGGAGGCAATGGCAATGGGGGTACCATCGGTTGCCACTGATGTTGGCGGAGTGGGTGAGATCATCAAAGATGGCTTTAATGGTCTTCTGGTACCATCAAAATCACCCAAACAACTTGCAGATGCTATCATAAGAATTGTTAATGATAAGGAAAAGGCTTCTAAATATATTGAGAATGCACATAAAACGATTGGTGATAATTTTTCATTCGATAGTCAGTTTAATAGTATAAAAAATATTTATGAATACCTGGTGAAATAATTGACTAAATGAAACATCGTATAATAAAATTCATTTTAATGATCTGTGATTTAATGGGCATTAATTACTTGTTTAATAAGTATAACTCTGATGCCATAAGAATATTGATGTATCATGGGGTATCATCCAAAAAACTACCATCGGAATATTGGACTCTATTGTCATTGTCGAAATTTATTGATCAAATGAAAATTATTAAACGTGGGTACAATGTTATAAAGTGTTCGGAAATAATTCCAAAAAGCAATAATTCATTGTTATTGAAAGATAATGCAGTTGTTATCACTTTTGATGACGGGTATGAAAATGTCCTAAATGAAGCATATCCAATTTTGCAGAATCATCAATTCCCAGCGATTATATTTGTTGTAACTGGTCTTTCAAATAGAAATGAAATAATATGGACAGATATGGTATATAATATTGCTATGCTGTCGAAGGATGATATTGTTTTGTCAGATAATAATCTTGGAACATGTTATGCAAAATCCGACAACAAGGAAAAGAGTGATTTCATCATTAAATTGAAAACATATTTAAAATCATGCAAGGAAGAAAAAAAGAATAAAATAGTAAATGATTTGATGGAGCGTTATCCGATATCAAAAAAACAGATATATGAGTCCTTTCGTTTGTTGTCAGAATCACAAATAAAGAGACTTTCAGAAACGAAATTAATTCAAATTGCATCTCATTCAGATTATCATTCAATACTCTCACAGTTATCCGATGACCAGCAAAAAGATGATATAAATCAATCATTAAGTAAATTTGATGAATGGGGAATTGAAATTGATAAAATATTTGCATATCCTAATGGCAGAGCAGAAGATTATAACAATGCAACCATAAATATTTTAAAATCAAATAATATAAAGGCCGCTGTTTCAACAACAGAAGGCTTACATTATAAAACAGATGATCTATATCGAATAAAGAGAATATCAATTGGGGCCGATATAAACATCTGGGAATTTAAAGCAAAGCTATCCGGACTGTATTATATTATTGATTTACTACTTTAACATTAATATTTAGTAGAATTGATAATGAAGGTTTATTAAATGTCAATTAAGATAAAAAAAATACAAAGTATTGATGAAGTAAGTCAACTGTATAGAACGGTTTACCCAACAAAAGACATTGATAAATTTGAATGGTTGTATACCAATAATCCTCGAGGTAATGCTGATATAATTGCCGCCTATGATAGTACCAGGTCCTATATTATTGGTTCAGTGGCAATTATCCCTATGTTAATTAATCACAAAGGGGCTCAGTTACTAATTGGTCAGCCAATTGATGGTATGGTTCATCCTGAATTTAGAGGGCAGGGGGTTTTTGATGTTCTGATAGATGAGATGTTTGCACAAGCAAGAGGCAAATATCATTATTTAATCGGTTTTCCAAATTATATGTCTAGAAATAGGCTTGTTAAAAAAGGCTTTATGAATATTGGTGATTTTGTGACTTGGTCTTTCCCATTAAATTCAAAGGCTGTAATTGGTGCATTGATTAACAAACCAATAATTGGTTCGCTTGTTGAAATGGCTGCAAAATTACCTCTTAAGATATATGATAACTATCATCGAATGAAAACAAAACAAGCTAATAGTAAAATAATTGAAATAACTGATGGTCATATCCGGGGCAATAATGTAGCATCTTATATAAAAAGAATTAACCCAATTATGTTAGTGCGTGATCAGGATTTTATTCATTGGCGATTACAATCGTTGCCGGTTAATAATTACCGAACGTTTAACTATTATTGCAACGAAAAGCTACTCGGTTATTTTTGCTATAAATTTGCTAATCAAAATGCTGAGGTTGTAGATTTTATTATCAGCCCCGAAAAGGAAAATATTGAGGGTGCCCTGAGACTGTTGATAGAACATTGCCGAAAAGAACAATTTAAAACTCTTCATTTTCAACTATCTGAACATGCCTATTGTAACCCAGGCCTCAAAAAATGCGGTTTTATCAAGCGGGCATCAGGCCAGATTATTATAGTTTATCCAACTAATCCAGAAAGTGAAGTACCGGATTATAAGAAGTTTTACATTAATTTGGCCGATACTGATTGGGTTTAAAAGGATGTAATATGATAAAAATAGCCTATATAATTGATATCATTACATCACCGACGGGGGGGACAGAAAGACAATTACTGATGCTAATGAATGAAATTGATAAATCGAAATTCAAACCATATTTAATCTGTCTTAGAGATTCGGAATGGTTACAGAATAATGATTTTCCTTTTGATGTACATGTTCTCAATATAGGCAGATTATTCAGTTTGGATTTTATAAAAGGAATTATTTCCTTTAGAAAATTGTACAAAAATCAGAAATTTGATATTATCCAAACATTTTTTAGAGATGGAAACATATTCGGATCAATCGCGGCAAAATATTGCAATTGTAATAAAATAATATCCTCTCGCAGGAATATGGGTTATTGGCATACAAAATTTGATATTTTTCTATTAAAATTATTTAGTAAATGGACACCTTACTATTTATGTAATTCCAAAGCAGCACAAGAACAAACAATAGAAATTGAAAAAGTTGATCCATCAAAAATCAGCACTATGTATAATGGGCTTGATTTGACAAAATTAAATTTGATAAACGACGAGGCGCGGGCAAAACAAAGAAAAATCTGGTCGGTAAAAGATGATGAAATTGTAATTGGAGCTATTGCCAATCTTCGACCGGTTAAAAATATAGATATATTGATTGATACGGCGGCTGAATTGATAAAGGAGTTTAAAAATTTAAAATTTATTGTTGCTGGCGAGGGAGATTTACGAAAGCAATTACAGGAGAAAATTGCAAAATTGGATTTGGTTGCAAGATTTTTTCTTGTTGGCAGAACTAACAATATTTATCCTTTGCTTTCATCATTTGATATCGCCGTAATGCCATCACAAAGTGAATCATTCTCAAACTCTTTGATTGAATATATGTTGGCAAAACTGCCAATTGTAGCATCAGATGTTGGCGGCAATTCCGAGGCGATTGAACATAATAAAACCGGACTTTTGTTTTCATTGGAAGATAAGAACGGATTATTAGAAGGTGTGAAAAGGCTTATATCGGATAGGGCATTATCGAGACAGCTTGGCAAAAATGCTTATAATAATGCCATCAGGAATTACTCAATTAGTACTATGATTTTCAATCATGAAAATTATTATGAAAATATAGCAAGCAAATAGTATATTTTTATAAAGCTGATAGTTTAAACTAATAATATATGATTCAAATCATAATGCTTTTTCTGCACAAAAATAATACACCTGCCCAATAAATGACGCCTATTTATGCCATTATAATTTTGATGCGATTTGTAAGTCAGTGTGGTGCAAGGAATAATATTTTTTTATAAAAGCTAATGAGTGGCATTGGTTTTGCGTATATTAAACATATGAATTTTTTGCTTAGGAAATATATAATTGAACCGATTTAAGTAATATGATGTTTCAATTGTGGAAAAATGTGAGAAACAGTATACTAATTACAATTTTTATGAGGTGTTTTTTATGAAAAAGCCAATACTTTTATTATCGATTTTAATTTTAATTAGTTGTATCAATGTTTTTGGCCAGGCTAATGATACTCGGCGAGATTATTTGTCATTTTATGATGATAAAAACTGGCCTTTAAATTCAGGATCCTCTCAGGCTGAGCATGACTCAATAAATGCAATCATAAGAGCAAAAATAGCCGATAGGTATGATTTTGGTATTGATGGATCAGCAAAAGCTTTTGACGATGTTGTAGAGATTAATCCTGACTTTGGTATGATTGATTATAATTCGTTTCAAAGTAATTTTGTTACCGGTGAAGAACACAAATTTGTAATGCACAGAATTGATAGTCTTGGCGGCGATACGCTGGATGACCCTTTGTATCTACATTATTACGATAATACCTACTCAAGTATTGGTGGAACAATTCTTGGCTGGGACGGAGAGCCGGGAGCCGCTGGGCCATTGGGTGCTAATGCAACAGCCTTAAAGAAATCCGATGCGAGAGTTTTTGCTTATACGACAGCAAGGGGGCACTGCAATTATTCTACCGCTGAGGCAAGGGAACATTATTTGGCCTATGTTATGCACGTAATGAAACTTCCCCATTATGACCAATGGAGAGATACATCAGTTGCCAATTATAATATCGGTATATGTTGGGACAACGCTACTCCACTAATGTATAATGTTGGATCGGTATCCTCCGGCGGACATGTATTAGAGCATCCGACACACGCAAGAATTGACAGTCTTGGTCAAGGTAAAGAAGATTGGTGGTATGATTATAATATGAAGCCATTTTTTCAAGAATTAATGGATAGTTTTGCTGTTAGTTCCACTTGGATGCCTAATGGTAATCCAAATTTAATAAATATGTTAAATATTGTTGGCAGTACACTTGAAGGCTTGGCAGTGGATTCTATAGCCACTCATCTGTTTTTTGAGTTTGGGCCATCTATAACCAAACACAGAAGATATGTATTTACCAAGTATGCAACATTTGATTCACTTTGTGATGACAGGAATGTATCGCTTTGTTATTCTCCATCTGCTTATACAGGATGGACTACTAACTCATCCTCTGAATATACTAAACACGAATCAATGCATGGAAATTTGGCATGGTTTTATGTGAGTCGAAGCGATTCAGCGATGTTTTTTCAACAGGGAACCAATTCTCCATCGGTTGACCGCTGGGATAGTGTTACATGGGTTCCTTCGATGAATTATGATATTGGAGAACCTACGGAGCATTATGTTTCTTATCAATCCGGAACAGATGGTAATGGTGCTTCTTACGAAATATATAAAAGAAACTATGATAATGGAATTGCCTTAATACGTCCCTGTATAGGTAATAGTGAGAAAATTGATACGACCTCGGCCATGTCTGTCGATCTTGGCGGGACCTATTATGAGTTATTGCCAAATGGAACGACGACAGGCGCTATAACATCAATATTCCTAAGAAATGCGCAGGGAAGAATTGTTATTCCTAATCCAATAGACAGTAATCAACCGATAGATTCTATACCTCCTGCAAAAATTGAGGATTTAAGAATATTGCCCAATAATTGATTATCATTAATTTATAATCAATTCTTGATATAAAAATAATAGCAGTAGTTTCAAAGCCTGAAATTACTGCTATTTTTCTTTGCCTAATGCTCAAGAGTGATTTCGACTTTTAATTTCCATAAAAAGTCATCGCTATGTTGATAGAAATTTAACCTGAGGAACAATTAATGGCTTATAGATTTCCTTAGGGCTATTTTTAATAAATAACTAGCAATATCAATTTTTGTTTTGCCATAAATTGATATTCTAGGAATTTTATAAAATTGATCATTTGCTAACGGGTAATGACACAGTCCTTGTTTGGTAGTGAAACCTAATTTATAACCACTTTCTGGTAACAGATCTATGGCTTTATTGTTAAATGACCCGGCAGGGTAGCATATGGATATCACTTCCTTGCCCAGGCGATTTTCTAATTCTGTCTTGGAATCAATCAATTCCTTTTGAATTTCATCTGTGGAGAGTTCTGCCAGTTTACGGTGACTAACGGTATGTGATTGAAAAAACACATTGTTTTCAACTAATTCCTTGTGCTCTTCCCAATTCATGCATCTAATGTCAAGTGTGTAATTATTGCCAGCAATATTTTCTAACTCTCTAATGACTTCGTCAATTTCCTTTTGATCATACTTGTCAAGTTCATTTACAAGAGATTGACAGATTATCATTTTTTGGTTCATCTCCTTAATATCAGAAGAATTAATAATAGCCTTAATCGGAGAGGGGAATTTATTTGAGATGCTCTGAATTTGGTACCACATTTGGGAAGTCACATTTTCAAATATGTTTGAAATTCTTAAGTGCCAAAACCTTCTTTCGGTGCCGATATACGCAGTTGGCGTAAACACTACAGATGGACAATTTAATTCCTTTAAAATGGGGAACGCGTAATTTAAAAAAGTAAGATCTGCATCATCAAATGTTATTAGGGCTATATGATTATTAGGTGAGGTCCTTCCTGTAGTGATGCTTAAAAAGCAATCAAGGTCAACTACCTCGAAGTGTTTTTTAATACTTTCAATTTGTAGTTTGAAAGTTTTTAAATCTATTCCCCGGTCATAGTTTAGCAAGTGACTACTGTCGCTATTTTGATCGACAATTCTATGATAAGTAAACACTACAATAGTTTTCTTTTTTGAAAGCAATAACTTGATCCAATATACAAAATTGATTATACCTAAGAAGTAAATAATCCTTTTGGCTGTCCATTTTAATAAGTTTTTCATTTGAAATTTGTTGCCATCTTCCTTCAATTCAATGCTATAGTATTATGCTTCGACATCATTATCCATATCACAATAATACCAATTGTTTTTGTCAATAATTATATCTTTATAAGGAAAGTCATCATTAAAATATAAGGCTACACTAATGTGCTTTTCGCGGGCAATGAAACCTGAATTGGATAATTGCTTTTTTATAATGTCGTCACCAAAGAAATTGATAGTAATTGAATCATACCCTTGTTTTTTTATGAATTGTGAAAAATATGCCAGAAGCAAGTTAAAATATTTACTCTTATCTATAGTTAAGAGATCGACAATATAAATATCATTTTCGTCTATTCTATAAATAATATATCCTATAAGCTCAGAAGTATTCTTTTTTGCAACAGTAAAAATCTTGAAATCCTTAAAATGGTTCTGGAAAAACCGCCAAGTTAAAGCCAATGGGGATCTATCTCCGATAATAGTATAATTCTTTATTGCTTCTTTCCATAAAGTATCAAATCTCGCATCGAAAGTAAGAGGGAATTCAAAATCGAAATCACTGTTTCCCCATATTCGATATCCCCCGAAAAATATCGAAAAGATAGGATCAATAATTTTCGATATTATCTTGGCTAATAACTTAAATTTGATAATGCGCTGAATAAGTTTATATGATCTTAATATCTTAACTCGTCTCCGAATTTTACCCAAGAATTTGTAATTTACTTTTTTTAATACGCGAGCTGATACTTCATTGGGAGTTGCATAAAGAAAATCGATAGCGGAATTATTAAAGAAATCTATTGTCGCCTCTCTTAATTTAAAGGCAATTCCTTGTTTTCGATGATTTTTTTCAACTGCCAAATCGCCGCTTAATCCGGCAATTAGTTTTTGGCCATTTATATACATAAACCTGGGGAATAATGCCGTAGAACCTACTGGCTTTTTGACTGATAGTTCTCGGGCAAGCCAGCACATTGATTCGCCAAAAGGATTATTTATGTAGAATAGGTCAAATTTGGAACGTGGCCAACCAGGAAAATTGTTTTCCCAGAAGTTTAAAATTATTTTTTTGTCGTTGCTTATATTGGTCTTATAAATAATATATTTTTGCAATGTTCCACATCCTGGCATTTATCAAAGTATATATTGAAACCATATTGCTATAAGATATGATTATTCAATTAATCCGAGATTTCCCAGATAAAGTTTTCAAAAACATAATTTATTCCTTTAAACGTTTGAATAATACAAAAGTCTCTTCTAGTTGTCAATAATTCCATCGTATACCTAAGTGTGCAATTCTATGATTACAAAAATAACAGTCTTCTGGCGTTACCAGTCTTCCCGAAGCCGTTTCCGGGCAGACCCTGGCTTTCTATTCTCATAGAATGCCATGTCTTTCAGTAACTTTCTATATCTATTCCCAGAGTTTTGTGATCAAATATATCTGAAAGTTGTTTTTAGTAAATTGAATTCAATTGATGCTGTAAGACAAAAATCTGGATTGGTCAATGTATTTTTCCTATAACAGGAACACATTTGAAAAAATTTGCTATTTAAGTATAATTGTTACTTAATCGGGGTCGGTTTTTCAATACGAAATAAAACATAAAAAGCACGAATAGGATCATTCCATACCGTCAAAATCATTCGCCCTAAAGCCGATAAAAACCTTTTGTCCTCTATTGCGCATTGGGCCAATCTAAAATTAATTACCGCCTTGCGTTTACGAATTACTTTATTGGTGTAATTGTAACGTTGCCGTGCTTTTTCCAAAATGATAAATGCGTTTATCCACCGAATTTTGGTGCTTTTATTGCTGATCGATCCTTTGTGACGTCGGTATGAAAAAACCTTTTTATCAATGTATGCAAAATTAGTTGCCTCGGCGAGGCGAATTGCCAAATCATGATCTTGAGCTACCCGCAAACTCTCATCAAGCGGACCTATCTGATTAAATACAGAACTTTTTACTAACGAATTGGTTGGTATAAAAATATAACAATCAATCAAGATAGCTTCCGGCTTATTATTTTCCTTATGATCAGAAGTATAAATATTGTAAAGCCATTCGTTTCGATCATTAACCGCGACTCCATTACAGTACACAAGACCTACATCGGGGTTGCTATTAAAATGGTTTACTTGAATATTAAGTTTATCTTTCTCCCAGAAATCATCACTGTCCAAAATGGCAATAAACTCTCCATGCGCATGTTTTATGGCTAAATTAGTAGCGGCTGACTGTCCCTTGTTGGCTCGATTGGGATGTTCCAGAATAATAATGCGCTCACTGTAGCTATCTATTATTTCTCGTGAACCATCGGTCGATCCATCATCAACCACGAGCAATTCTATATTTGTATAAGTCTGTTGCATGACAGATTCTATTGTTTGACGAAGATACTCTTTTCGGTTATAGACAGGAATTATTACTGAAACCAATCCGGCTTGACAATCACAATCTCTTTGTTTTGCCATCTCGTTCATTCTGATTGATCTCCATTAGATTTACATAAATTCCAATAAACCGAAAACATAATATAATTCCTACTATCGATTGAATATTATATTCACTTACTAGGTCGTTTTTGCATTAAGGCCTTTAATAATTCACTTCCAAATCCCCATCCTAACCCAATATGAATTGTTAAATAGACAAAAGGTAAAAAGAAAAAATATCTTATATCATTTTTTAATGATAATCCAAGTGACCAAATAATAATCAGACCCAGGTATAATCCGACGGATAATCCAAAAAGATATAAAAAGAAATTACTGAATATTGAAATCAAACCGAGCAAGGGGATTCCAAATGTAATAGCGGGGGGGACAAGTGTTCCCAAAGTCAACATTCCCGGATACTTTCGTACCAGTCTTAATCGTCCAATTCCATACCTTTTAATTTGTTGAAATAAACCCTTAAATGAATTTCTGGGATGATAATAAACAGCCAGCTTTAATGACGTAAATGATTCATACCCGGCCTGGAACACGCGGTAATTAAAGTCGACATCTTCACACGCATCAAAGTTCTCATCGAAATTCCCCACTTTATCAACTACTTTACGAGTATATGTCGCTCCCGAGCTGGTTGGATCTACTCGTTTGTTTTCACGGCAATAGATAGTTGAGTCTAATCCATGCCCAATTAAAGACTTACGGGCCAAAGCTATTACTTTTTGAAAAAAACTGTTTTCCGGGACATCCAAAAATTGTGGCCGGCTTAATACAGAGACTTCCTCAGTTTTCATCAAATCGGCGATATTTCTGAAGAGCATATTGTTATCAATATAAGTATGGCCATCTATAAACGTAATAATATCACCGGTGGAATTATTCATTCCGATATTGCGAGCCGCTGAAGAAAGCCGTTTGGGGTTTGGATATAATTTTATTCTGTCGTCATTATCTGATAATGATTTTACAATTCGACGGGATTGATCGTTAGATTCCCCATCAACAACAAGTATTTCCAGCTTGCCAGAAGGATATTCCTGATCCTGAATCATCCCTATAGTTTGAGAAATATGCTTCTCTTCATTTCTAATCGGAACAACAACGGATATTTTAGGATAATCATCCAAAATCAAAACTATACTATAAATCTAAAAAATTTGAAATTAAATAGCTTCATACTGATAGAAAACTAAAACATAGTTTGATTGATAGCAACTGCTTTCTGAGGATTTATTCTAAGGTAAAATCCTACAATCAGATTCGACAATATCAATTACATCAAAAAATTTATTTTCCTAATACTGATTTAATAACACTTTTGTATTTTATTCTTCTATGCATATTTTTTAAGCTTTTCTTTGAAATACTGGATGCTTCAGAGAGAATATTCATAGATTCTTCAGGGAAAACACTTGCGTCTTTGGCCGCTTTATTTATTATTTCCAATCCCTTTTGTCTATCCAATTTATTATGCCGTATCGCCGCACTAATTTCATAATCTAATAAAAGTGATTTATTCATTTTTTGATACATATACCCAGCCGCTTCGTGGGCGCTACAATCGGCGTGTCCGAAAAGAGAAGTATCTTCTGGGCGTACCCAATTAGTTTTTTCTGACAATACGTCCATCATATAAGGTTCATCATGTATTTCGTATAAGAAAAATGCTAATTCCTCAACTGCGAAATCCTTGGAAAAGGCAAAATCAGGAGATAGATAAACGTTTTTTAGCCCAAGTTCTCGGACAGATTCGTTATGTAATAACCATTCTTTTATCTTATTTATTTTGCGCATGTGGTTTTTGGAAATTTCAATAACACGATCCTTATCATACGGAGCAAGATTGTCGGCAATCAATGAGTATGGAGATTCAAACGTGCTGGCGTCAGGTTTTCTTAATATCTGTTCGGGGGTTCTTCCATGGATTATAAATGGGATTTTTTTCTCATAAGCGATTTTCCAGGGGGTAGCATTAGCAAAGTGGAAACATGCTGTACATGGCCAACAATCAGCAATGATACTTTGTTGATACGCTTGGCCTGTTACCGTGCTATCGGGTTTGATCCAAATATGGTCAACATCGAACTCCTTAACCACACGATTGATGTTTTCTTTTGCGTAATCTGTTAAGAAGCCATTATCCCAAGTCCATGTCAGAATTTTCGCGTCATAGTGTGATTTGAGTCTATATATTACATATGTGCTATCTTTACCACCACTGATACCGACAAGACAATTGTATTCGCCAACATTACGATACAAATCAATTCGCTCTTTTAAAAGATCAGAATTTGTTCCAATACTGGAAACAATATTCTTAAATTGATCTGATATTTTACAATAAGGGCAGAGTCCATTGTTATCGGAATCATTCTTTTTGGGCTCATACTTAATTACACATCTACTGCATAACTTCATAATAAACTCCTTTTTGACAATTTAATTATAATGTCATTAATCGGTATTTAATATAAATTAGTTAATTAAATTATTATTACATAGGAATTTATATGCAATATATTTGATGATTATTGCATTCGCTCTTCACATATATTTAATATGGCAAAAACAATAAATATGTAACATGCTGACATGCAACAGCATATAGATCCCGCGACTTATTTTTTTGTTTGGCCTAGATATTGCTCATTATATTGCAATGAAATATGCTTATCCTTTTATAGGGGTAAGAAAAATTGCTTTAACTTAAAGGATTTTGGATATGAAAAAGATTTTGACATTGGGATTTTTGATAGGATTTGTGTTTATTTGCTCTGTTTCATCATTTGGGGCGGTTTTTACTTTTGATCCCAATCCGGCAGATATATATGATCTTGATCATTATTATGCTTATACTTGGGGAATAAATTGGAACAGCTCCGATTATCCAATTACTTCAGCATATTTAACCTTTACTAATATCCAAAACTGGACCTCAGACCCCAATGATATTCTTTATATGAATCTTCTTGATAATGCCGATGTTGGAGTCCATGCAATCTATGAGAAAAATACTGCAGGAAATTACTTCGCGGATAAGGGTGGAACTCTTTTTGACACTTGGACTGACTTGGATGACAACGCCACCTCAGAAAATCTTACAATTTCATTAAATGACTATATATCTGATTTAAATACTTTTGCTTCAGATGGTCTATTCGGGATTGGATTTGATCCTGATTGTCATTATTGGAATGATGGCGTTAAGTTGACAATTAATGCCAATGTCCCTGAGCCGACCACAGTTTTACTATTTGGCTTGGGTGCTCTTGGGATGGCCGCTTATCGTAGAAGGCGCTAATTAACAAGTAGATAACAAATTGTAAATAATTCAGGGTCATAATTATATTATGACCCTTTTTTTTCAAGCACCGAATATTCAATCAAACAATTTTATCAGAATTATAATATTAATCAGAAGAAGCATTCTTTACTTGTGGCTTTTTATATTTTCACTAAGTTATGTAGAATTTGGTAAAAACAACCGGAAGTTAATATGAAACTGAGCAGTAGATTAAAAATAGTTATTATGGTTGCCGTCATATCATTGGCTCTCGTTTTTCTTGATAAATTCAAAATGCCATTCGACAACTATTTTTGGCATTCTGTTTTTGAATTTGGGCATGTACCTCTTTTTGGAATAATCTCAATTGCTCTTTTGGGTCTTTCACAAACTCTTTTTGGACGGCGTTATTCAAATCCTTTAGTACATTATGCCATCGCTTTTTTTCTTACCGGGTTGATGGGGTTTGTTACAGAGCTATTTCAATATTTTACGCCGCGTGACGCCGATATCTGGGATATTGTTAACGATGTTATCGGCGCAATCTGTTTTCTTGGTTTCTATTTGACTCTTGACCGAAGAGTATCGATCACCGGGATGGCCATTAATAACAAGCTAAAATACTTTATCCGGCTGATTGTATTTTTATTGGGATTGTTTATGATAACCCCAACTGTTGTCTGGATCGCCGCTTATTCAAATCGTAATCTTAGTTTTCCGGATATCTGCACCTTTGAGTTACCTTGGGAACAGAAATTTGTATTTGCCGATAACGACCATATAAATATTGTTCCAGCGCCTTTCAATTCTGATGATTTGGGAGTAAATCACGTCGGCCAGATGTTAATAGATAATGTGGGAAACTCCAGTTTCTTAATAGGGGAGCCATATATAGACTGGACGGGATTTGAGAACTTCACATTTATAGTTTTTTCAAAACATGATGAGAGTATTAATCTTGAATTTAGAATCAATGACTGGTGGCATGATAATAATTACTATGATAGATTTAATCGAACGCTAATAATAAAACCAGGTTTGAATAAAATAATTATCCCACTTGAAGAAGTAAAAAACGCGCCGAATTCGCGGGTAATGAAAATGAATAAGATAAAAGCAATTGTACTATTTACTGAGTATCCAATTGAAAATTTTGATGTTTATATTGATGATTTCAAATTGGAATAGTTCAATTAGAATTACTATAAATTAAAGCAGAAAATGGTAAAACTCATAATCGGATAAAATTCGTCCCCAATTAGGTTTTTTGGGTTTAAGTGGCGATGTTGTTTTCTAAAAAAATATGGGTTGTTATTACTTGTTAGTCAATGACTTATAAAATAATTTGAAATATGACAAAGGCGTGACACAAGAGAATAGATTTTTTGAATATTTGTTCGACAATAAAATTGAAAGATGAAAATATTTGGAACTGTAAATGAGTATTGGTATAATCGGCACATCAATCTGGCAACAGAATAATCGTTTGTTACATCAGATGACTCTGAGCCCGGAATCGAAACAAGCGAAACTGGATGAGCTCAAAGAGGTGCTTGGCGTGGATGAGTTGATTTACCTATCTACCTGCAATCGAATTGAAATTTTGTATTCTGCTCCCGAATCAATTCAGCGTTCACAAGTTTTGCATCGGATGATTGATTTCTTTTTTAAAGGTGCAGAAGATATTGCATTTTTCCCAAATGATTTTTATAATTTCCGGGGACGAGAAGCTCTAATGCATCTGTTTCGGATGGTATCATCGCTGGAGTCGATGGTTATTGGCGAAACTCAGATTACCGGACAGTTCAAGCAGGCATATAATGATGCCAAAGAATACGGCTTGGTCGGACATACCCTTGATCATTTGGCCCAAAGAGCACTTTTGGTGGCACGAAGTATTAAAAGAAAAACATCAATCGGGCGTGGATCACTATCGATGGCATCACTGGCTGGGGAAACTATATCAAAGCAATTAAAGGATATTCAAAACCCGACTATCGCGTTAGTTGGTGCTGGTCCGATGACCTCAAAGCTGGCAAAATATATTAAGGACTCCTTCCAGGCAGAGCTGTTATTTGTTAATAGAACAGTTAATAAAGCCGAGAAACTATCGGATGAATTTGGCGGCTCGGTTGTTGCTCTTGATACTTTTTTAGAATCACCGATAAAGATAGACGCTATTATTTCAGCGACATCATCGGATAGACCGATTTTTACAAAATCATTTATTGACAAATTCGATCCTGACTCTCTTCCAACAATTTGTATCGATTTGGCTATTCCTAGAGATTTCTCTAATGAGTTTGATTCCACCCCAGATCTTGAAATGATTGATATTCCTCAGTTGAAGAATCAGCATCAGGGTAACCTTCGCGAGAAGTTTATTGAAGCCGGTCATGCCAACGAGATCGTTCGTGAAGAGGTCAGTCGCTATCTTTCCAACCAAATTGAAATATCGCTCAAACCGATAATCAATGAAAGTTATCAAGAGTCTATTGAGATGGCCAATAAGGCACTCGATAAACTCTTTACTAATAAATTGTCATCCCTTGATAAAAAACAGCAAGATGCTGTCTCTCATTTGGTCACAAAACTGATTGGTCACTCATCATTTCAATCTGTCCGAATGCTTTCGGAATATATGGTTGAAGCCAAAGCCGAAAATCACGCAAAACATCCTGGTATCCGCAGAAAAAAGTCCGCATGAAAACCGGTAGTTTGATTCTTGGGACCCGCGGGTCTCAATTAGCTTTGTGGCAAGCAAACTTCATTAAACAAATTCTAATTTCCAAATTTAATTGTAAATCCGAGATCAAAGTCATCAAAACTACCGGTGATAAAATGGATGATGTTTCCTTTGATAAGCTTGAAGGGAAAGGTTTTTTTACAAAAGAGCTGGAAGATGCGTTAATTGGCAAAGATGTTGATTTGGTTGTGCACTCGCTTAAGGATTTGATGACAACTCAGCCAAACGGATTAAAACTGGGTGCGGTTGGGTTCAGAGTTGATCGTCGTGAAGTGTTGTTGATAAATAAAACAAAGTTTGAAGATGGAAATCTAATTCCAGTTAAGGCCGGTTCTATCATTGGAACCAGTTCGGCTCGTCGTAAGTGCCAGATAACATATCATGCGCCAACGTTGGAAATTAAAGATATGCGGGGCAATGTCCCGACCCGGGTAAAAAAATTACGTGATGGTTTATACGATGCCATAATTATTGCCGCCGCCGGAATCGACCGGCTTGAGCTTGATTTGTCAGATTTAAAAGTTATCAGAATGGACCCCGATAAATTTTTGCCGGCTCCGGCTCAGGGAGTTCTTGGAATTCAGATTCGTGACAATGATCAAAGGACTGAAAGTATTATCGGTCAGCTAAATTCTCCCGAGGTTGTGATGGAAACAAGTTTGGAACGAGGACTACTGGCCAAATTTGATGCCGGTTGTACTCTTCCTTTAGGTGTGTACTCAACAATATCAGATAAACAGTTGAAACTCACCGCTATACTCGGACAGAGCAAAGATAATTGCTGGGTCGGGATGAGACGAATAGAAGAAACCGGAAATAACACCGAAAAAATAGTTGATGCTCTCTACAATAAATTGATTGTAGAATAGTTTTTTCTTTGATAGATTTAATTTATATTGATTGAGAATCGTATTAGTAAAAATAGAATATTTGTAACTAAGCCAGAATTTAAGATGGAACTGAAATGAATACTAAAAAATCACAGAGCATATATGAATTAGCATGCCAGGTTATGCCGGCTGGTGTAAACTCTCCGGTTCGTGCCTTTAAATCAGTTGGTGGTGTTCCGCGGATAATCAAGAAGGGTGAGGGTGCACATCTTTATGATGTTGACGGCAACCGTTACCTCGATTTTTGTTGTTCCTGGGGGCCATTGATTTTGGGACACTGCGATCCCGATGTTGTTGATGCCGTAAAAAATCAGATAGATCGCGGTTTGACCTATGGTGCTTCGACCGAGGCCGAATATAAACTGGCTGATTTTATAACTAAAAAAGTTGATTCTGTTGAAAGCATTCGATTTGTTTCATCGGGAACCGAAGCGGTGATGTCAGCAATTCGTTTGGCTCGCGGTTATACCGGTCGGGATCTGATTTTGAAATTCGATGGTTGTTATCATGGCCACAGTGATCATTTATTAGTTAAGGCCGGTTCTGGTTTGGCAACCTTTGGTCAGCCATCATCGGCTGGTGTCCCGGAAGCCATCACCAGTAATACAGCAGTTCTTTCTTTAAATGATGAAGAAGCTCTGAGCGAGTTTTTCAATAAAAACGGAGACAAACTGGCCGCGGTTGTTATTGAGGGTGTTCCGGCCAACAATGGTCTTTTGATTCAGTCCCACGAGTTTATGAGATTGCTTCGGGCGTTGACCCAAAAACATGGTGCTTTGTTGATCATGGATGAAGTTATCACCGGTTTTCGTCTTGGGATGGGAGGGGCATCGTCTTATTATGCTGTTCCGCCTGATCTGGTGACCTACGGAAAAATTATTGGCGGCGGAATGCCGGTTGGTGCTTTTGGCGGAAGTACCGAGATCATGAACAAACTTTCCCCGCTTGGCTCAGTGTATCAGGCAGGGACATTATCAGGCAATCCGGTGGCAATGACCGCCGGTCTAGCAACACTTGAGAAACTTGCCGATGGCAGGATTTATGCTGACCTTGAAGCAAAAAACCGACGCTTTGTTTCCAAATTGAATGAGAAACTTAGTGATCGAGTTGTGAATGTTACCGGTATAGCCTCAATATTCTGGATCGTTTTCCAGAAAGAACTTCCACATTCAGCCGGGGAGATAAACTCGGATGGTATCGCGCATTTTAACAGGATACATGAATCGATTCTAAATGATAGTATCTATTTACCTCCATCTGGTTATGAGGTTGGTTTTATGTCAGCGGCACACACCGATGAGCTACTTGATGATGCTGTTGACATTTTGGCCAAAAATATCAAACAGGAGGCTCATCAGTGGGAGTAGAAAATAGTAGTTTTATTGATGCCTGCTGGGGCCATAATACTGGAAAAATACCGATTTGGGTCATGCGTCAGGCCGGACGGTATCTTCCCGAATATCTTAAGGTTCGCGAAAAAGTTACATTTCAGGAATTATGCCAATCACCAAAAATTATTGCAGAAGTGGTGGAACAGCCAATTAAGAGGTTTGATCTTGATGCCACAATTTTATTTTCTGATATCATGACAATGCTTGAGCCAATGGGAATTAACGTCTCTTTCCCCGATGGCGGCCCAAAAATCGCCAATCCGATTAGTACTATTGAAGATGTCAGACAGATGACACATATTGATCCAATCAATGAATTATCTTTTGCCTTAGATGGAATAAAGGAAATAAAAAAGATATTACCTGATATTCCATTAATTGGTTTTGCCGGATCACCATTTACACTGGCCTGTTATTTAATTGAGGGACAGGGTTCAAAAACATTTAACTCAGCTAAAAAGTTTTTACACCAATCGCCCGATGTTGCCGAAGAGTTGTTTGACTTTTTGGCCGATGCGCTGGCAATATATCTCCGGGCTCAGATCAATGCCGGGGCCGATGCGGTACAGCTTTTTGAAAGCTGGGGCGGAATTTTATCTTTTGATGATTTCTCCCACTGGGTGGTCAGGATAGTGAATAAGATTTTTGGTCAACTGTCAGATTTAAAAGTCCCAAGAATTTTGTTTGTTAACAATGTTGCCCCTTACTACGATATACTCAAAGACCTTGACTGCGAAGTTATCGGAATTGATTATCGGACAAAACTTAGTCAGGCGAAAGCGGCTCTGCCTAATAAGGCAGTACAAGGAAATCTTGATCCAACCATATTATTTGGA
>JAAERC010000786.1 GCA_024230695.1 Candidatus Zixiibacteriota bacterium | reverse complement strand
TTGACAATCAGGTCAATTAATTTATTATACAAGATTGATTTGGCGAAATATTGAGGAGTGTAGGTTGAAGAAAACAAAATACAATTGGCTTGGACGAGCAATCTCAGTATCGTTGCTGGTCGTTCTGGCAATACCGTTATTATTATTGTCACAAGAGGTGAAGTTACCAATTAGTAATGCTTTGGATCAGGGAGATACGACTAAGGCGATCTCTCTTTTGGAAGAAGATATTGGTATGGATCCCAGCTTTGAGTATAATTACTATGTTCTTGGCAATATTTATATGAAACAGAAAAAATATAATGAGGCATTAGAGCAGTTTGAGATTGCCATTAAAAAGGATAAGAAGTTTTATGAGGGACTTTACGCTCTTGGGCTGGTTCAATTAAAGCTGGGTAAAATCGAAGAAGCTGAGAAAAATTTCAAAAATGGGCTGAAGAAATCTAAAAAGATGAAGGCTGAATTTCATAATGGTATTGGATTAGTCAAAATGGCTCTTGGAGAATTGAACGAGGCTGATAAGGAAATTCGTCAGGCGATAGTTATTGATTCAACCAATGCTGA
>JAAERC010000785.1 GCA_024230695.1 Candidatus Zixiibacteriota bacterium | reverse complement strand
TCATTTTCAAAACTATCAGGTATAAAAATGCGGTTTTGCTTGAACTGCCTTATGATTCCGAAACAAATAAAAAAAATGGTGAATTAGTTAAAAAACTGTTAAAGGATAATAGTTTCAGTCCGGCTGTGGTAAAGAAAATACCTTCCTATTTTTGCAATTTTGATGAATATGCTGATTATAATGAATATCAATATGCTGTATATGATGTCAAGCTTGGCTTATCTGGAGAGGTTATTGGTGTTGAAACGTTGTTTTCGAATTATGACCATTATTCGGCGATGTTTTCAAATATTATACTACACAGCGAATATCAACCGGCAAAATTTGAAAATAAGACAGTAACTTCTAATACATTTGTAACGGTTCGTTTCTTTCAAAGGATTTCCTATCCAACAATGGATTGGCCACCTTTGTATGAAAAGGTATTTGATCATTCTTTTGATTATCATAGAATATCATCAGGCCCATATTTAGATTCTATAGTTAACCCACCATTTCCAGGGAATCTTATTAGCGGCGGGGTTACTCAGGACAGGGATATTCCTTATAATGATACATTACGGGTCAGCATAATTGTTGATACTCTTGGAAATGTCAGGCATCCCGAATATAAATCACGTTATTCAACCAAATCAGGTGAAATTGCCAAAGCTGTTTTGAAGAAATTAAAATATCTCCCTGCTCGTGATATTTGCGGCGAGAGAGTTCAATATAGGGGAGAGTTGACCCTAATATTCAATTATAATAGTAAAAATATACGAATTATCTCAGATTGGCTTAGAAGGTGAAAGAAAAGCATGGCAAGTCTATGTTGTTATATTACAATAAGATATGAGGAATATCAGGCTTTTGATGTGATTAGCAGCGCAAAATCTGCGAAATCGATGATTGATTTGCTCGCAAGAAATGTGTGTTAACGTAATATGTTACATCTCAATAGCTTAAATAATGGAGTAAAATAGGCCGGTGGCATAAATATTGTTTCCTAAATAGTATGAATTATTTAACTTATGCTTTGTTGGGAAGAAAAAGATAGTTTAGTTTGTATAACTAATAAAGGGAATTTGCAGATGATCAGATCACGAACAGATAGGATACTAAATATGGTCTCCTCGACTTTGGTTTTACTGGCCGGATTTTATGTGATTATATTTTTTCCGCTCAGGCTTCCGGGTCTGGTTCGAGTAATCATTGGAATTCTATTAGTTATCTATTTCCTTTGGCGTATTAGATATGCTTATGGAAGTAAAATGAAAACAGACGATGTTCTTGGACGCGAGAATTCGGATAACAAACCGCTTGACAATCAGGTCAATTAATTTATTATACAAGATTGATTTGGCGAAATATTGAGGAGTGTAGGTTGAAGAAAACAAAATACAATTGGCTTGGACGAGCAATCTCAGTATCGTTGCTGGCCGTTCTGGCAATACCGTTATTATTATTGTCACAAGAGGTGAAGTTACCAATTAGTAATGCTTTGGATCAGGGAGATACAACTAAGGCGATCTCTCTTTTGGAAGAAGATATTGGTATGGATCCCAGCTTTGAGTATAATTACTATGTTCTTGGCAATATCTATATGAAACAGAAAAAATATAATGCGGCATTAGAGCAGTTTGAGTTTGCCATTAAGAAGAATAAGAAGTTTTATGAGGGACTTTACGCTCTTGGGCTGGTCCAATTAAAGCTTGGCAAAATTGATGAAGCCGAGAAAAATTTCAAGACTGGTCTAAAAAAATCCAAAAAGATGAAGGCCGAATTTCATAATGGTATTGGATTAGTCAAAATGGCTCTTGGAGAATTGAACGAGGCTGATAAGGAAATTCGTCAGGCGATAGTTATTGATTCAACCAATGCTGA
>JAAERC010000784.1 GCA_024230695.1 Candidatus Zixiibacteriota bacterium | reverse complement strand
GCGGGGCGGAAACTGGTTGACCGATATGGCATATCTATTTTAGAGAAAACGGCCAAAGTTCATTTCAAAAACTATAAAAAAGTTGTTGGATGATTATATCAGATTAAGCGAGGCTGTTTTACAATTTCAATAAGACATAGATTAAAAAAACCGGATAGCTGGGCTACCCGGTTTATTATTTGACTGATTATAAGTTATTAAAAAACTATATGACCTGAATTATACTCACCAATAATTAAACCATCCGGAATCTCAGATACAGCGAGACTTTGTATGGTGGAGCCTATAACATATTTTACAAGTCCATAGTTCTTGGCGTACCAATAGTAGTTGGTGTAGTCGCCGTTATCATTTTTGAGCTTGATACAATCGACAAATACCTGACCATTCTCAAATTCGACATTTTCAATCGCAACGATTGTCATCAAACTTGAACCGGATGTTGGATAAATCTTGCCGGCTGGGAAACCATTATCATCAGGAGGATTGAATTTATCCTCCTCTTCAATCCCTGAATCCTGTGCAAATTTAGCTAACAAACTGTCAAAAAGGGTTGAAAATGAATTACTGGAACTAGCCGCCAAATTTTGAAAACGCTGCCAGGATTGTCCCACCTCCAGGGGTTCCTTTAGGATTGTTTCCGGCTCAGAATCGGCCGTTTCATAAAAGTATAATGCGGTTTCGGTTTGGTAGAAATATGATGTATCTACAATTGACGAGTAAGCCAGGTTTTTATGAATCCAAGGATAAATGGATTGATTATTCTGAGTCACCCCTTCGCCGCATTCAAATATTTCTCTTGTAATAATACTGGGTTCATAGCCGGAGTTTGTGGAAATAATATTACTTGTTTTACCGGCTGATAATGGGAAATAATCATCAATTGTAGGTGTATATTCACTACTATAGATGATTGGCGCGCTCATCTTTTTTTCGCATCCCCATAATCCCAGGATAACTGCCATGATGATCAGCGAAATGATTTGAACGTATAGCCTTCTCTTCATCCGACCTCCTTTTCGCCCGAAGCGATATAGTCATAAGTTTCAATGTCTTTTGAGAAGGGTTAT
>JAAERC010000783.1 GCA_024230695.1 Candidatus Zixiibacteriota bacterium | reverse complement strand
CAAAACTGTAACTAATGATTCAATTTGTTTTTATCTTCATGGTGAATTGATGGTTGACTCGATTATTATAAATGATAAACAGATTGAATTCGATCAAGACAAGGTATTCTATTACTACAGCTACTCATTGATAGCCAACGAAATACAATTTGATTTACCCGATGACTTAGAAAACAAAAAAATAGAGATCTATTATATCGGTAAGTTTAATCGATCCGAATCAAGATGTTTATCCGACTATATGCGGATAGAATCTGATGGTGTATTTTTAAGGTCCTATGGTTATTCACTATGGCTCCCGACCTTTCTCAATGATCAAACTCAATCATATACAGTCGATGTCCCAAAAGCCACATTTAGATACCCATCTGATTTCGAATGCGTTTTTGCGGGAAATCGTGTCAAGCGATATCTTGATAACAACTCTACTGTTTCAATATGGTCAGCCGAAGATATTGATATTAGAGATTTGCAATGTACTGTGCAGAGATTTGGGATTATAACCGAAAATTGGTTAAATGTTTTTCACTGGAACGATTCAATTTCGACTTCAAAAGCACAGGAGATACTTGAGTTTACTCGTTGGTTTAATATTAATTGTGATAAAAAATATAAAAAGGATGCCCTCCCTGAGCAATTCTATATCGTAGAAATGCCTAAATTCGGCGATATTGCCAGCGACAATATGGTCGGGATATCAGATCGTTTATGGAGAGTTTTTGGTGAGAATCCGCATGCCATATCAACAATTGCGCATGAGATAGTTCATTCATACGTTCATCTTCCTGTAAATAGAGATGATCCGTTGTACGCTTTTGTTTGGGAGGGATTCCCGAGTTATTTTGATGATCTTTTGCTCGACGAATATCTCGATAAAAACTGGTTACAGGAAAAACTCAAAGATGTTGAGCAATCATATTTGAAAAAGAAGAAAACCGGTCTTGATCGTCGCGGGAGAACATTGCCAAAAGATAAGCCACTTGATCAAATCACTGCCAATGAAATCGGAGACTACAAGGATCAATTCATTCTGACCTCACGGACATCACTCTTTTTTAATTACATAAAGGTTAAGATGGGTGAAAAAAATTACTCAGCTTTTGAACGTGAACTTTTTGATATGCAAAATTTCTCCAGTAATCTATTTCGAAAGTTGGTCTTAGAGTATCTTCCGGATTATGAAAATGATATTGATATCTGGCTTTCAACAACCGATTATCCGGATCGATTCTACTTGGAAAACTTATAGCAGATAAAAAGCCCCGCCTTATCTGGTGGGGCTTTTTGATATATCTAAATAATTACTTCACTTTTGCTCGTATTTGGCTTTGCCTTCCTGATATAGATTGCCGCCATGGCAGTCAAGTGCCACTATCGCCGGGAAATCTTTAACAGTCATCTTACGGATCGCCTCGGCTCCGAGGTCTTCATAGGCAATAACTTCAGATGCAGTAATAGATTTTGAAATCAATGCACCGGCTCCGCCAACCGCGGCCAGATACACAGCCTTATGTTTTTTCATCGCCGCGACAACCTCAGGACCCATCTCAGATTTACCAATCATCCCTTTTTGACCGACTTCAATTAGTCTGGGAGTATAAATATTCATCCGATACGATGAAGTTGGTCCGGCTGATCCAATCGGTTTTCCCGGTTTGGCCGGTGTCGGGCCGACAAAATATATCAACTGACCCTTAACATCAAACGGCAGTTCCTTACCGGCATCAAGCAGATCGACCAATCTTTTATGAGCGGCATCACGAGCAGTATATATTGTTCCGGTTATCTGCACCAGATCACCGGCTTTCAATTTTTCCACCACATCATCGGTCAGTGGTGTTGTAATATTTATTCTATTTGACATTGTACTATCTCCAATATTTATATTATAAAATCACCGATTTATGACGAGCCGCATGACACTGGGTATTAACAGCTACCGGCAGACTTGCTATATGGCACGGGGCAACCTCGATATGAACATCAAGTGCCGTTGTCGTACCGCCCAACCCCTGGGGGCCGACTCCGGTTTTGTTTATCTTGGCCAAAAGTTCAAGTTCCAGATCGGCATAAAATTTATTGGGGTGACGATCACCAACATCGCGCATCAATGATTTTTTCGCTAAAAGTGCACATTTGTCAAAAGTTCCGCCAATTCCAACTCCGATAATCACCGGAGGGCAGGGATTACCACCAGAACGGACGACCTTATCGACCACAAACTCTTTGACCCCGTCGACTCCATCAGATGGTTTCAGCATCTTGACTTCCGACATATTTTCCGAACCGCCGCCTTTAGCCGCCATCGTGATTTTTAATTTATCGCCCGGAACAATATCGATTGTGATCATCGCGGGGGTGTTGTCACCAGTATTGACCCGTTCGAGCGGATCAGATAAAACCGACTTGCGAAGATAACCATCTTCATATCCGCGACGGACACCTTCATTGATCGCTTCGGTGAAATCACCATCAACTATCTGGACATCCTGCCCCATCTCGATCATAAAAACAGCCAACCCGGTATCCTGACACATTGGCGATTTTTCATCTCTGGCGATCTCAGCATTTTTTGTGATCTGTTCCAATATTCCCAGACCAACCGGAGATTGCTCAACTTTTTTTGCATCCTCCAATGCCTTGACGACATCCTCGCCAAGTTCAAACGACGCTCCAATAGCCATTTCTCGTACGGTATCAATAATTGTCTTGGTACTTATTTGTCTCATTTTCTATCTCCACAAAACTATGTTTGTTATACCTCGTCCTAACGCAACTTATATTTTAGTTAATTAATTTCCTTATAAATTTCCCTGACATTGGTCATCCGCTTTTTCAAAGTCGGGTGACTATAAAACCAAAATTCAATAATATCGGATGGATCAGGATCAGAAAGATTATAAACTGACAATTTATCAAAAGCTGTAACAGCCGCATCATCGGTTACTTTGGAAAGTTCCATCCCGAACCGGTCAGATTGATATTCCATAACTCGGGACATCCCATTAGTAATCGGCTGATACACAAATCCAAAGATTGAAATGAAAAGCATAATCAAAGGTAGACTGGCGATATTCCCCAGCCGGTCAAAACCGAATTTATCTTTGTGCCGCCTGATTACATTATGAAGCAATTTGTTTATCAGCCAGCAGATAAGAAATATCATTATTATTGCCGAAAACAGACCATACCAAATATGGTTCTTAAGATAATGCCCGATCTCATGCGCCATCACAAATTTAAGCTCATCAACGGTGAAATTCTTAATGATTGTATCATATAGTACAATTCGTTTGGTACCAAACATCCCGACAAAATAGGCATTGATTTTATTTGATTGTTTGGAACCATCGACTTCATAAATATCAGGATCATGAATTCCGGCACTCTCGGCCAGTGCTGTCATCTCGGCGGCCAGCACTTTGTCCTGAAGCGGTTTGAATTCATTAAACATCGGGGTAATAACAACCGGATAGACCAACATAAAGAAAACTAAAAACGGAATTGAACCTAAAGCAAAATAGAGCCACCACCTTTTTGTTTTATTTATCAGCCAGTACATTGTTGAGATAATCAGAACGCTAAAAAATATCTCAAGGCCAAGCGCCTTTATACCCTCAATAAACCATTCACCGCCTGTTTGATTTGAAAAACCATATTCATGTTCAATTAAAAAATTTCGATAATAGTCAATCGGAAGATTGATCAGATACATAAAAAGAGTAAACAGAATTATATAAATAGAATATTCAACTAACTTTTTCTTTGAAACGGCATTGGCCCACAATCGAAAACGAGCCGACAGTTTTGTGAAAAGAACAATCAATAAAAAGGCGATTCCAATAAAGAAACTGGCAAACCGCCAAATATTTTTGAATTTTGAATACGAGATCATCTTTTCCTTACGTTCCGGAGACATCGGATAAAGGAAATCATCCTCTGTTGAAGCAACAACTGCTAAGCTATCATCAACAGTTTCCATTGTTGAATCGGCCAGAACAACAGCAGAATCATTCAGTTCGGTTTCATTTGGTTGAGATGACATTGATGGAATGGCCAATAAGGCAAAAAAGGTAATAAAAAGAAATAATTTTACAGGTCTCATCGCTATTTTCCTCCTGTGATT
>JAAERC010000782.1 GCA_024230695.1 Candidatus Zixiibacteriota bacterium | reverse complement strand
CCTTACCCCAGTAATGTAAAGCCCCCGCTTTTGGCTCAAAAAACACTTTTTTCCCGGCCTGTTTGATTCTCAGAGATAGGTCGGTGTCCTCCATAAATAGAAAAAATCGATTATCGAATCCGCCAATTTTCTTAAAAAATCCCTTTTCCATCAACATACAAGCGGCCGATGCGGCCGGTATCTCGGTTATTTTATCAAAATCCCCCAGCGTATAAGTTTCCTCAGTTTTTGATGGCAAAACTTTATGATTTAAAACTGAACCTCGTGAAAAGAAAATATTATAAAAATCCGGAAAATTGCGGCAAGTAGGTTGAAAAGAGCCATCTGGATTATATAACCTGGCAACAGCCGCGCCGACTTGAGGTTGTTCCTGAAACGTCTCTAATAATACTTTAAGTCCTCCCCTGTCCAATACCATATCGGGGTTGGCAAAAAGGATATACTCGCCTTTTGACTTTTCAACTGCCTTATTGTTTGCTTCGCCAAATCCAAAATTCTGTTTTGATTCATAAAGTGTAATATTGGGAAATTCAGTTTTTATCAGATCGACTGTATTATCATTGGAATGATTGTCATAAACAAGGATCTCTCCTCCAACAGAATCAACTTCGCTCTGAAGAGCTTCCAGGCACGAGATTATATTTTCTGCTGAATTGTATGTTACAACAATGGCCGAAACAGATATTTGGGAAGAATTATCAGACACTTATTTGAGCTTACCCAATAAGGACATCAATCTAAGATACCAGACCATCCAAATCGCCTCACGAATGATCTTTTTGGACATCTTGGAAGCACCTTCCTGCCGGTCGGTAAAAACGATTGGGATTTCCTTGATTCTGAAACCTTTTTTCCAAACCCGCATCGATACTTCAATTTGAAATGTATACCCGTTGGATTTAATGGCATCCAGATCGATCGCCTCAAGAACACTGCGACGAAAACATTTAAATCCACCGGTAGCATCCCTGACAGGCAATCCGGTAATAATACGCGAATAAACATTCGCAAAATATGATAACAGCAGTCGGCTCATCGGCCAGTTAATAACATTAACGCCCGATATATACCTTGAGCCAAGAACCAGATCGGATGATTTTATTGTTTCAAGAAAGTCTTTTAAAAATTCTGGGCCGTGAGAAAAATCGGCGTCCATCTCAAAGAGATAATCAAATTTCTTTTCTATCCCCCATTTGAATCCTGCTATATAGGCCCGTCCAAGCCCTTCCTTGTTTTCTCGATGCAAAACATTTATCCTGGGATCGGATTCTGCCATTTTGTCCGCGATCTCTCCGGTTCCGTCAGGAGAACTATCATCAACAATCAACACATTGATTCTGGGGTCAAGCGGCAGGACTGCCGAAACTATTCTTTCAATATTCTCTTTTTCGTTGTAAGTTGGGAATATTATTAGTGCGCGTTCATTTTCTGTCATATCGAAACTGCTTCTTCTCTCTTCGATTTAATGTAAAGCCATAAATATCCTGCCAATATAATAGCTACAAGCAAAAGTGTCAACATCGTCGCCAT
>JAAERC010000781.1 GCA_024230695.1 Candidatus Zixiibacteriota bacterium | reverse complement strand
ACACCATGAAATCGAATAATGCGGTATGCAAAAACCACCTGCAATAACAGTGAAACAAGGCTTAATCTGCCATAAAATTTCCCCAGGAAAGAAGTCAACTCAGACTGATCAGGAAAAGATTCAAATGAAATGGTCTTAAATTGAAAATCAACAAACGAAGCCGTCATCATAGTTATGGCAACAATACCGACCATCAACATAAGGTGTCGCGATCGTAAAAGTGCCCCGAATGATTTCTTCATTGTGATCGATGATTTATTGCCATCGCGGGGCGTTTCGGACACCCCAAAACCACCTTTTGTTTTTATTGACCATATCATTGATACTAGCAAACCTAATATTATCAGAAAACCGATACAAAACAGGAGAAGATTTTCTGTTGAGATGCCAAATGTCTGAACAAAGATAGAGGTCACTTCGCCGCCGGTAAAAGCACCCAAAATACCGGCAATTCCGAGAAGTGAGAATATTCTTTTTGCCTGCGAGGCGTCGTATACGGTATTGGCCAACAGCCAAAATTGCGATGTTATCAAGGCACCATAAATACTTACCCAGGCATAAAACAGATAATATACCCAGGGTTGGTTTATTTGCACCAACCATCGCAAAACAATCAGGTTAATAATTATTACGCCAATTGTATAAAGAATTAATTTGTTCAAACGTAATTTATTACTTGCCCTGGAATAGACCAAAACCACTGGGGCAGTTACCAGAGCGGTTAGTATAAATACTAAAGGCAATTGTTCCGGGCTTACTTTAATAAGAAATAATGAATCACGGGCCGGTTTCAGCAGATAATAGGTAATTAAAATAAGGTAATAACTGGCAAGCATCAGAATAGTGATTGCGGCCTCACCTTTGCGAATATCTATGATTGAACTTAATAACTTTTTCATAATTTT
>JAAERC010000780.1 GCA_024230695.1 Candidatus Zixiibacteriota bacterium | reverse complement strand
CGGCTGAGCTTCCTCATAAAAGCCAAGTTTCATTTTATCTGTTTTGATGATTGTTGGAGTTTCTTCCGCTTTCATCTCTTCGCCGCCGAATTTTTCATCAATCGCCTCGGCTGCACGACGACCATGATAAATGGCATCGATAACCAAACCAAGATTGACATTATCGCCGCCGGAAAACAGATCGTCTTCTTTGGTTTTGAATTTCTCATCAACCTTTATCCAGTCACGTCCTTCAATCATATTCTCAAAACCGCTGAATTCTGGTTCCTGACTGATAGCAGGGATCAATGTTGTGAATTCGAGATCATAAGTTTCGCCTTCAATCGGTACCGGACGACGACGACCCGAAGAATCAGGTTCGCCAAGTTCCATCTTTTGGCATTTCATTCCGGTTGCTTTATCGCCATCTTTATAGATCTCAATCGGTGCCGCCAGAAAATCAATTCTGACACCCTCAGCCAGTGCGCCATCAATTTCTTCATCAATAGCAGGCATCTCGGTTTTGGTACGACGATACAAAATTGTCGCTTCGGCACCCAAACGGCGGGCAATACGAGCGGCATCAATAGCAGTGTCACCACCGCCAATAACTACAACCTTGTTACCAACATCCACTTTTTCACCGGCGTTGACTTTATGAAGGAAATCGGTTCCGGTAAAAACGTTTTCCGCGTCTTCGCCTTCGATTCTGAGTTTGTAACCTTTGTGAGCGCCGATACCAATGAAGATAGCGTCAAACTCTTTGCGCAAATCATCCATCGGGATATCATTACCAACTGCCGTATTCAATTTTAATTCCACACCCATATCCAGAATACGATTTACTTCCGCATCCAAAATATCAGCCGGTAGGCGATAATAAGGAATACCATACCGAAGCATTCCACCGGTTTTTGGAAATGCTTCAAAAACTGTAACTTTGTAACCACGGCGAGCCAGATGATATGCACAAGACATGCCGCCAGGGCCAGATCCTACAACCGCGATTTTCTGCGATTTAGTCTCTTCGGTTAATTTTTTGGGAGCCAGTTTTTTCTCTAAACCATAGTCACCAATAAACCGTTCGACCTTATTAATTTTTACTGAACCTTCTTTTTCCTTGCGATTACAATCGGTTTCACAAGGATGAGGGCATACTCGACCGCATACAGAAGGGAAGGGTGTTGTTTCCATAAAAGTATAGAAGGCCGCCTCCAAAGCCTGTTCCTTTGGTATTTCGCGATCCTCATACTTTTTCATTGACACTAACATCGACCTTATTTGGTTGTGATTGGGACAGCCGTTAATACATGGCGGTCTCTTTTCAACTCCATAGGGGCGAAGAGGTGATTCAATTTTTCCGGTACTACCGGCAGAGAAACCACCCAGTTTTCTCTTCTTTTTTTTCTTCACAAGTTTAGCCATGTTGTACTCACTTAAATAAAATGTACTATTTCTAAAATCATAATCTTGTTAAAGGATTCTTTCCTTTAACGTCTTTATAAAAATGTCTTCCAATTACAATTCAATTTTGCCAAATCGCATCATGCGGCGACTTTTTTGCTCCTCTTTGACCCGCTAAAATTTCCAGCCGAATTACCTCTATCATTTTTAAATAATTTAGCGGCTTTTATCATCGATTCTGCCCAGGATTTAACTCCACTGGCGTGAATATGCGTGTAACAGGCCATTGTATTTTTGAAAACTAATCCGTCTCTTTTATTACCCAGACCGATTCCGGTTATCATCTTTGCCGATGTGTCACCAATGTCTGTATCATCTGAAATCCCGGAATAATGAAACTCATGTCCCTTGATGCTCTCACCGATTTCAAAGAATGGATTTTGTTTGTCAATTTCCATTTCTGAATACCCATGCCCCACTGGTTTTTTATACATAACCAAATTGGTCGGGAATACCCCCGCCATTTCATATCGGTTTTCTTCCCATTTTATTGATTTACATAAATAAATCAAACCGCCACATTCAGCATAAATTGGCAGACCAGTATGAGCAGATGATTTAACAGAATCCATCATATCATTATTTTTCGTCAATTGCCTGGCAAATGTTTCAGGGAAACCACCACCGATATAAAGGCCATCGATCTTGGGAAGTTTTTTATCTTCAAGCGAAGATATTGGAACCAATTCGGCTCCTTCATTTTTTAATGCTTCAAGGTTTTCAGGATAATAAAATGTAAATACTGAATCGCGAAAATAACCTATTCGAACAGCTTTCTCTTTTGATAGGGGAGATGCCTTTTGAGTAACCAGACTATTATCATTCTTGGCAAGCGAAAGTAATTTTTCAATATTTAGATAGTTATTCGCGATCTCTTCAAATTTATTGGTCAATTTCGTTGTCGTTGAAAATTCAGAGGGCGGAATCAAACCAAGATGACGTCCCGGGATCAGTTTGGCATCTTTGCCGAGCTTTGGAATTGCTCCCAGAACCGGAAGGTCACAAAATTTTTCAATACTGTCAGTAATAATCTTTTGATGTCTTTTTCCAGCAATATTATTAAGAACAACTCCGGCGATTGTCACATCAGTATCAAATGTCTGACAACCCTTAATAATCGCCGCAATCGTTCGCGTGGACTTCGTGCAATTTACAACCAAAATAATAGACGCTTTGAGCAATTTGGCAAGTTGTGCTGTGCTATGGGTACCAAAAATATCTTTGCCGTCATACAGCCCACGATTGCCCTCAATAACTGCTATATCAGTGTCAATAGCATTTCCAACAAAAGAGTTTAGTACTTCTGTTGGATCAGTCAGGTAAGTATCCAGATTACGACAAGAACCACCTGAGATAAAAGAAAGCCAGGCGGCATCAATGTAATCAGGTCCTTTTTTGAATACAGAAATAGAAAGTGCCTTTTTCCTCAATGCGGCCAAAAGGCTTAGAGTAATGAGGGTTTTACCCGAATCGCCGGCTAAGCCGGCGATTACGAGTCGAGATACTTTAGTTTCCATAGAACTTTGTGCCAAAGAGGTCTGCTTTAATCGTTAGCAGCGCCTTCTTTATGTGGAAGCTCGATATAACTTCCGCCAAAATATGTGTAAACACACTTGCCAGAGTTAATCAATATCTTAATTCCTTCCTTGCACATTTTCTTATCAACGCCTTCGTCGCCATATAATTGACGCATTGCTTTAACAAGGTCCATAGGTTTCAATTGCTTGATTCCTTGAGCCTCAGCAACCATCTTTAGCATAGCGTCAGCGATTTCATCAACTGTTTTAGCCATTGTAAAATCCTTTACATGCTAAAGTGTGTTGACCGTTTGAATGTCAGACCAGCATGCTTGAAATCATCAATATGCTCTTTCTGGAATTCAATACCAGCCATTTTAAAGAATCTGGGCCAACCGATACGTTCGATCCATTCACCCATTCTTTCATATTTCCTGGCATCTGCCGCCCAAATCTCAACCAAACTGCGGATTGCCTTAACAACAGAATCCCACCGAGGTGGTTCATTTGGAATAAATGGAATAGCAAGTTTAGAAAACATCGGTTCGTGTCTGGCATTGGAGACTTTTCCACCAACCCATATTGAAACGCCATCATTTAGCGGATCAGCAATCGGCATTGATGGGCAAACTGTAAAACAGTTAGCACAGAACATACAACGTTCTTCAATGATCTCAACCGATTGTTTGCCGTTAACTTCAGCTGGTCTGACCGCGGCGGTCGGACAGGAAGCAACAACATTCGGGATTTCGCATGTCTTTTTCAAAGTGTCATGATTGATTTGTGGAGGACGACGGTGAATACCAAGAATAGCAATATCCGAGCAATGCACAGCGCCGCACATATTCAAACAGCAAGCCAGAGCAATTCTTAATTTTCCCGGCAGTTTTCTTTCCTCAAAATATTCAATAAGGTCATCCATCACAGCCTTAACGATACCGGAGGCATCAGTCGCGGCAGAGTGACAGTGAACCCAACCCTGAGTATGAACAATACTTGTAATAGCATTGCCAATACCACCAACCGGATGACCAAGGGCCTTCAAATCGGCAATAAGCGGATCAATATTTTCTGATTTTGTCAAAAGAAATTCAACATTGTGACGACTGGTAAAGCTTAAAAATCCATCACAATACTTATCAGCCAGATCACAATAGTTGCGGATCTTATTTACGGCAATCAATCTTCCTGAACTTGCTCTGACAGTGAATAGTTTATCGTCGGTTTCAGAAACATGAACCATAACACCAGGTTTTAAAATCTCATGGTATTTCCACTTGCCATAATTCTCTTTAATTATTGGCGGTAAAAATTTGCTAAAATGAGGCGGGCCAAAATCGGTCCGTCTATCTTTCATTACATCAGCCATTTTATATACCTCTAAATAATAAATTCTTCCAGTTTAGTTGTTAATCATCATCTTCTTCGTCATCATCGCCTTCTTCATAATAATCTTCATAGAAGACATAAGGATTCTCACGAGGATGTGCAACCATTTCAGCTATAGGCTCTACCTCGATGGCTTCAAGGAAATTACCCATACCTACACGCTGGATAAATTCTCCAACACGTTCACGGTTTTTGCCGTCTTCGCACCATACATCCCAAATTCTTTCAACCAAATCATACAGATCTTCATATGGAGGTTCAAGTTTAATAAATGGAACGAGGACTGATGATAATAATGCACCTTCAACAATAGGAGCTTTTGAACCAAGAAGAATTGTGGCACCACGTTCTTTTCCGGGACGCAGAGCTTTAGGCATGACATTGATGCAATGCATACAATGTTTGCAATAGCTATTCTCAATTTTGAGTTCTTTTCCATCCCATTCCATACACTTGGCAGGGCAATTATTAACAACGTCAGATTGGATGTCCATGCCTTCTTTGGCATATTCGGTAACAGCCGCATTATCCTGCTGGATAGCGCCTTTCCAGTTACCTATGATCGACATATCTGATCTGGCAATAGAAGCAACACAATCATTTGGACAGCCGGCCATTTTAAATTTAAATTTATATGGGAAAGCTGGACGGTGCAATTCATCCTGGAAATGCATCGTCAAATCATGAGTAAGACCCATTGTGTCATAGCAGGCCCATTCGCATCTGGACTGACCAAGACAGCAACTTGGTGTTCTCATATCAGAGCCGGAACCACCAATATCAAAATCAAATTTGGTCAGCTCAGCAAAAATCGGTTCTAATTCATCAGTGGTTGTTCCTAAAAGAACCAGATCACCAGTTGAACCGTGCATGTTGGTCAATCCACTACCATGTTTTTCCCAGATATCACAAATCGCTCTTAAAGCGTCAGTTGTGTAATACCAACCAGCGGGTTGATTGACACGGATAGTGTGAAAATGTGATACGCCGGGATATTTTTCAGGTAGGGATGAATAACGTCCAATAACGCCGCCACCATAACCCATAACGCCAACAATACCGCCATGTTTCCAGAATCCGATTTTTTCCCGGTAAGATTGCTCTAATTGTCCGAGCAAATCCGCACACATGGGACTTTTTTTAGCCGCATCTTTAATTTCCGTAACGAAACTCGGCCATTTCCCCTTTTCCAAGTCATCAAGAAGGGGAGTTTTTGGGATGTCTGCCATAGTATCTCCTCAAAAATTACGATTAATTAAATATATTAATATTTGTTATCTTAATTTATTTACCAGAATTAGTTCTATTAACCTAAATTCCTCCTTTAGCGTTTAGGTCGCATTTTCAGGTTTATATATTAAACAGATTGAATAACTTAGTCAAGGGGAATTTGTGAAAAATTTCATTATCTTTTTTTTATTTTGGTTATGGGGAAAGCCCCACCCAAACTTGAGTGTTGTCACGTAAGAGAATGTGGCACTAGTGGTTAAAAATGATTATTTGTCAGTTTTGGGTGTTTGATTGGGAAATTATAAAATTTGAGAAATTGGAAAGTATCAATAATCTTTTAAATTTTGAGATAAATATAAAAAGGCCTCTAAATTAATAGAGGCCTTTTCTTATGATAAATAAAATCAATATTCTACATATCTTTATATGGGTTTGGACCAACTGTATCAATAACCTCAAGGAAATCGTCAAATAGTTTCGGGATTTTATGATATTCGTTGATAGCCAGTTCATGCACTTCAACTCGTTCCTCTTCCAAAACCAATTGTTTTAGTTTCTCTTTAACATTATCCATGCGGGTTTCAGCCAATTCACTACCGCGAACAAAGTGACACTGGTAGTCATCACCTTTTTTACAGCCCAATAGCATCACGCCATCAAATCCTGACGCAAGAGCATCGCTTATCCAGACGATATTCATCGATCCCAAACATCTGAGCGGAATAATTCTTACCATAGCATTGTAATGCATTCTTTTTATTCCAGCCATATCAACGCAGGGGAGAGCATCGTTTTCACAAACAAAAGCCAGAATTCTTGGCTTTTCATCAAATTCATCCGGCATGCTGATTGATTTGATCATTTGCGATATCATATTGACGCTATAATTCTTAAAGGAAATAATCCTCTCCGGACAGGCACCCAAACAAACCCCGCAACGACGGCATCTGAGTGGATTAGGAAGCGGATTTCCTTTTTCATCTTCATCAAGGGTT
>JAAERC010000779.1 GCA_024230695.1 Candidatus Zixiibacteriota bacterium | reverse complement strand
TTTCCGGTAGAGAATAAATTTTGGGGTAAAAATGTAACTGTTAGTGGACTTCTAACGGGTCAGGATATATTATCTTGTTTAAAGAATTTGTCGAAGATGAATAAAGAGTATGATATTATTTTACTGCCGCCTAATTGCTTGAATACGGATGATCTTTTTCTCGATGATCTTTCTTTAGGTGACTTAGAGAATAAGATCGGCAAACCAGTCAAGGTAGGATCATACAGTATGGTTGATACAATTAGGGAGGAGATAAATTGAGTATTCCTCTGGTCGCGTTAATTGGCCGTCCCAATGTTGGGAAATCGTCGCTATTTAATAGATTTTTACAAAAGAAACTTGCGATTGTTGATGACACCCCAGGGGTAACTCGTGACCGTAATTATGGTTTATGTGAATGGGCTGGGCGTGAGTTTTATCTGGTGGATACCGGCGGGATGCTTCCTAATTCAAAAGGTGCTATTGAGAAAATGATCCTGACTCAATCTGAGATAGCGATTGAGGATTCAGATTT
>JAAERC010000778.1 GCA_024230695.1 Candidatus Zixiibacteriota bacterium | reverse complement strand
TGCCGCTGTTGCAATTGATAATTCACTTTTACTAAAAGAATCATTGGCTAAACAGAAAATTGAACAGGAATTGGCGATTGCACGACAAGTACAAAATGCCATATTACCGGTCAATGAAATGACCATTGAGAACATAGAATTTGCGATGATTTATGAACCGGCAAAGCAGGTCGGCGGTGACTTTTATGATATTGTGAAAGTCACTGATAAAAAATTTCTGATGATCATAGGTGATGTCTCCAATAAAGGAGTTCCGGCCGGGTTGGTGATGGCAGCGACAGCTGCTATTATTAAATCGGAATTACGTAATGATGAGAATATAGCTTTATCGACTTTGATGAGTAATCTTAACAATATTTTGTGTGATGGAATTATTAAAAGCCATGATATGTATGTGACCTTGTTTATTGCTCGCTTTGATCTTGAAACTGGTAAGGTTTCTTACTGTAATGCAGGTCATGTTCCACCATTATATTGGACCACAACCAAAAATGAAGTTGTTGAACTCCGATCCGGCGGCACATTTGTTGGACAGTTTCCTGATATCCCATATAAAGAGGGTGAGCAACCAATCAGCCGTGGGGATAGGCTGTTTACTTTCACCGATGGTTTAACTGAGGCTGAGGATGTAAATGGCAACTTTTTGGGCACAAAAAGAGCCAGAGAAATATTTATATCCAAGAAGGAACTTCCGGCCAATCAGTTTTGCAATGATGTGAAAGAGTGGGTAGATCGTTTTCGGGAGGGAGCCAAACAGGAAACTTTTGATGATTTCACAATATTTGAATTAAAAGTTGGAGCTATATAAAAAATATGAGTTCGATTATACTCAAATATAGTTCAGTCCTGGATTCTGAAAATATAATGTATGATGATGTCAGGAGTTTTCTTGTAAAGCAAAATATCCACCGTAGACTAATAAATAACATCATGTTATCTATCTCAGAGGCTTTCACTAATGCATTATTACATGGCAATCAGTCAGATCCAAATAAATCGATTCAAATTTTGATCACGACTAATAACAAAGTGATAACTGCCGATATAACGGATGAAGGCACTGGAGAAGTTGGTAAACTTGATGACTCAAAAGTGGCTGATCCTTGGCAGGAAGGCGGTCGCGGTATGATGCTGATTAAACGAATGACCAGCGATATTAAATTTAGAAAAAGTTCAGAAACTGGCGGGATTTGCGTGTCTATGAAGTTTGATGCCAACAAATATAATAAAGTTGAACAAAGAGTTTTATAATAATTTGGAGGGAATGATGGAACTAATTCGTAGAGATGAAGATATGGTTGTTGTCTTATCATTGGCGGGTCGTTTAGATCTTGCAAATGGCAACAAACTTAAAGATGAGATCAAAGGTGTTTTGGATAGCGGAAAAACATCTATTCATCTTTGCATGAAAGACCTTGAGTTTGTAAATAGCTCCGGGCTTGGTGCGATGGTTTCAATTATGAAGGAAATTCGTTTACAGCGAGGACGATTGACTTTATCAGATATGGCCGATTATGTCCGTGAGGTTTTTGATATCACGCAATTATCACATATCTTTGAAATATTCCCAACTGAAGAAGAAGCACTTCATTCTTATCAAACAGCGGCCCAGATTTAAATAATTAGTTTGGGAGAAAATCGTTATGGAACGCAAAAATATATTAGTTGTCGATGATGAACTATTGATCAGAGATCTTCTATATGATTTCTTTTCTGAGAAAAACTGGATTGTTTCTGTATCTGATTCCAGTAGTAAAGCTCTTGAAATACTAAAAACCCGCCGGTTTGATTTGGCCCTTATTGATCTCAAAATGCCTGAAATCGATGGTCTTGAACTTATAACAAGTATTAAGGCCCGTTATCCTACTCTTCCAATTGTGATAATAACGGCATTTCCAAGTTTTGATTCGGCAATTGAGGCTCTTAGATTAAAAATAGATGATTATATAACCAAGCCATTTAACATTAACAAACTGTTTAAAACGGTTTGCGGAATATTACAGAAACCACAAGATCAACCGGATATTATTCCAACTGAGAAATATTAGTACAAAATAGTACAGATTCTTAAAATAAAAATTAGAAAGACTGTTCCAATTTCAACGGAACAGTTTTTTTATATCCCTTATTTACCAATCATGGAGTTACTCTGGCTTTCTATTTTGTTTTGGTTCTTGACATTACACAGGTAAACTTGTATATTGCCAATGATGTAAAGTATTATAATAGATATTTTATTTCATAAAAGGGCAAGGGTATTACATTGGCAAAACTTAAGCAGTTAAAAGTATTTTCCAGTATTTAGACTAAAATTACGTGTTGGTTCTACAGTTTTTAATTCGTTGTTCTCTGTGGATAGCGGTGAAACAATATGAAAGATACTAGTAAAACAAAAGAACAATTAATAAGCGAAGTGAATAAACTTCGTCGCCAAATTGATGATTTGTACAAATCAAAGCCGGATATTGTGTCTGAAGTATGGACTGGAGATCACGATGAGAAATTAAATCGTGCTATTGTGGAACAGTCACCTTTGGGGATATCTATTCGTAATTCTAAAGGTAAACTGCTCGGAGTTAATAAATCCTGGAAAAAGATATGGGGTGTTCCACAAAAAACTATAGATAAATACTTAGCTTCAGAGCCGGTTGAATTAGCTTTTGATGAAAAGGATTCTTATCTGGATGAGTGGCTTCCGCAAATTAAAAATATATACAAAAAAGGTGGTATGCTTAATATTCCACTATTGTATTTGGGCAATCATCGTTCGGCGAAGCCACGCTGGGTATCTCAAACATTTTATGCAGTAAAGGATTCAAATGGGTCCGTAGATCGGGTTGTTATTCTTACTGAAGATATTACTGACAGGAAAAGTGTTGAGGAAGCGTTACACAGTAGTAATGAACGATTCAAAGATTTAGTAGAGCTACTACCAGAGGCGATATTCGAAACTGACAGAGATATGAACCTGACCTTTGCTAATCGCCGTGCTTTTGAGTTATTTGGGTATACCAATGAGGATATTAAACAGGGCTTAAGTGCTTTTGAGTTAGTTGTCCCCGAAGATCGCGATCGCGCAAAAACAAACTTCGCCAAACGGATAAAGGGAGATGATACCGGGACCTCCGAGTATATGGCATTAAAAAAGGATGGTTCCGTTTTTCCAATACTCTTCAATGCGCAATCAATTTTGAAGGAAAGCGAGTTATTTGGATTAAAAGGTATTGTTGTTGATATCACTGAACGCAGGCGGATAGAAGAGGAACTGCGGATAAGTGAGGAGCGTTATAAGAATATTTTTGATAATGCACTCGTTGGACTTTTCCGAACAAGATTGTCAGATGGTATGTTTATCGCTTTGAATTCTGTAAACGCCAAACAACTTAATCTTCCTATTGACGAAATTATTGGGAAAAAACGTGCTATTGATTTGTATGTAAATCCCGATCAGAGGGAAGAATTGATTGCGATACTAAAGCGGGATGGTGAGGCACATGATTTCGAAACAAACATGACTCTTCATGACGGCAGTAATGGCACCTTTTCTATTTCGGTGAAAGCATATCCGGAAAAAGACTATATGGAAGGTGCCGTGATCAATATCACTGAACGAAAACGAGCTGAAAAATCCCTTAAAAAAAGTGAAGAAAAATACCGAACCTTGCTTTCAAATATTCCTGATGTGGTCTGGACGACCGATAATATTGGAAAAACAACATTCATAAGTCCCAATGTTGAGGAAGTCTATGGTTATACGCCTAATGAGATTTATGAACATGATGAAAAACTTTGGTTTGGTCGTATCCACCCCGACCATCGGGAAAATGTAAAAAAAGAATATGCAAAATTATATAAAAATAAATCACAGCTTGACTTAGAATATAAGATTCAGAGGAAAGACGGTCAATGGATCTGGTTGCATGATAGAGGGATTAAGATATTTGATAATAATGGAATAGCACATGTTGATGGAATATTTTCAGATATTACCAAGCGGAAACATGCCGAAGACGCGCTACTTATGGAAAAGGAACGCGCGCAAGGATATCTGGACATCGCCGGATCAATGTTGCTTGCACTGGATTCAAAGGGAAAAATGATTTTACTCAACAAAAAAGCATGTCAGATTTTGGGTTGCTCAAGCGAAGATTGGTTGGGGAAAGATTGGTTTGAGACTTTTTTGCCAAAGCAAATTAGACGCGAAGTTTCTCATGTTTATAATCAATTAATGTCAGGTAAGATTGAGCCGGTTGAATACTATGAAAATCCGGTCCTAACAGTAG
>JAAERC010000777.1 GCA_024230695.1 Candidatus Zixiibacteriota bacterium | reverse complement strand
CCGCCGCCACTTTGGCCGCCACCACCACGGCCACCGGCCGGACTATAATTAATACTATCCTGATATTTTGTTTTTGAAAAAATAGTCAACATTTTCAACTCCCTCCTAATCTTTTGTTTTAGAGAGCTTATCCAATTTGGACTTAACTCCTTCCAATATTTTATTCAGTCTTTTGACCTCATCTTCTAAATAACGAAGCTCTTCTCGCTCGTTCATTTTTTGTGGAGAATCCATATTAGGTGTGGGTGCAAAAGACATATTATCCCGGCCGCGCCCCCGAACCGATCCTGGCTGACCGCCAGCATTTAATCCACGACGATTTCCTCTGGCCATATCTCGTCCATATCCAAAACCACCACGTGACCGCGGATTAATTCCTGGATTCATAAATCCCGGAGTACTATTACCGACACAAGCACCCATGCCTCGTCCAGTCATAGCTCCTTCTCCGCGTGGTCCAGTTTTATCTCCTCCTGGCATTTTATTTCTCCCTTCTTTATCTTATTGTTATTATCTTTTTAAGTCCAATGGCCCTCGACATTGGCACCTTTGGCATATTGGAGTTTGCCACTTTTTGCCAACTCAACAGCCTCCTTAACGGTTCCTTGTGACCAAAGAGCCGTCTTAATACCTGCCGCCTGAAGAGTGGTATATGCTTTTGGACCGAGATTACCGGAAATTACCAATTCAGTATTTTGATTAGCAACATTTTGAGCCGCCTGTATTCCGGCACCTTGCGCGGCCTGCAAATTTTGTACATTGTTGATCACATCAAAATTAGTTGTTACTGTATCATATATAATAAAGTATTTCGCTCTGCCGAACCTTGGATCAACGTTGCTGTCCAAATCTTTTCCTTCTGAAGAAATTGCAATAATCATTATCTTCTCCTTTACAATTATTCTATTTCAATATTTCCCTTGTCTACGATTTCTCTTTCGCCCAAAACCATTTTTATTATTCCGACATCCGGGCAGAAAATAATCGCCATTTTGTAAATCACCATTAATATATGCGGTGACTATTTCTTGAATTGATCCTCCGATAAATGGTATAACTTTAATATGAGAAGCGGCCAAAATGTGATACAGCCGGGTTGAAATTGCCCCGCAAATCAAAATATTTATTCCCTGGCCTTTGAAAAACTCTATCTTATAAATAATATTTAGGTCTGGAATATCCATTATTGCCCGTTTGAGCTCATGTTTATCCTCATAATCAATTACCATAAGTTGATTTGCGGTATCCATAACTGGCGATACTCTATTCTGCCATATCGATATTGCAACCTTATTTCTCATGTCAATAAGATATACAAAAGACGTGCCAATCAATATTTGATTAACTATATGATGGCCTTAGTTGTTATGATATAATAAGATAGGAACTTAAAGTAATGTGGATTTAATTACTTATGGCTTTTAAATATTTGCATTTTTGCATTCATTGTTGAGATTAATATTGCATTAACGCAATATCATTTAGGAGGTTTGATATCCAACTTTTTCATTTTTCGCCAGAGAGTTGTCTTATGCATATTAAGTCGTTTGGCCGTTGCGGCTCGATTCCAATCGCATTTTTGGAGAGTCTCAATAATAAATTGCGCTTCAATATCATCAATTGATTTTATCTCTACCTGTTTGGCATCTTCAATTGGCCTGAGGTTTTCGGGTAGATCTTTGATCTCAATTCTTCCTGATCTATTTAGTATAAATGCATGTTCGATAAT
>JAAERC010000776.1 GCA_024230695.1 Candidatus Zixiibacteriota bacterium | reverse complement strand
ATGAGCGCAGACAATACATGATCAGACGCCTCAAGGAACTCGGATTCGGGATTACCATAGAGCCTACAGGTGCTTTTTATGTATTTGCCAATGCAAAACATTTATCGACCGATTCGTACAAACTAGCTTTCGATATGTTAGAAAAGGCTCATGTCGGGGTAGCACCCGGCATAGATTTTGGGGCCAACGGCGAAGGATATCTCAGGTTCTCTTATGCAAACTCAATGGAACATATAATCGACGGGCTAAACAGACTGGAAGTCTATGTTGATAATGCACATTAATTTTACTTATATTACAACGACTAGACAGTTCCCATTGCGAAATTCTCAGAGGCAGCAATCTGGTATACTTGTGATTTGGAGCGTTATAGTCGTTCCTTCAGGGTAGTTGATCAATCAAAATAAGTGCTAACCATATTTCCCATTTACATTAAATATTGTACACTTTAATATATAGTGGGGTTAATTGTTAACCTCAAGCATTAACATTAGAGATTGGTGGGCCAACACAAGGATATTGACCGTTGGGTCCGCAAAGCTCCGATAAAGGCAAACCGGAAGAAATCCCGGGACGCAAAGTTATGGGTCTACGGCCTTTGAGGCTATGATTGCCAGACTACCGAAGAGTTCTATCTCACATACCTGTCATTTGTGATGATAAGAAAAAGAACACTTCTTCAGTGTTCTTTTTTTGTTTATGAATTTATATCGCCAATATCGAAAATATATTTGGATAGTACAGAGTAGCAATATCCTAGGAGAAGGGCATGGATACACATCAGAAAATACTGGTTGTTGATGACGAAGCAATAATTCTGAAATTCTTAAGGGCAAATTTGGAAACGCGCGGATTT
>JAAERC010000775.1 GCA_024230695.1 Candidatus Zixiibacteriota bacterium | reverse complement strand
CAAAAACCTTGTCAGGCGGTCCCTCATCAAGATTAAACCTTCCGGTTGAAAGATCAATATATGCCAAACCAATTATTGATTTCTTATTTATATGCAACGAGGCAAGATAATATTGGGTAGTATCATCAAGGGTCCCCTCAATAGTTGATGTTCCCGGGGTAATGATCTCCACAACATCACGTTTAACTATCCCCTTAGCCAACTTGGGATCTTCGACTTGTTCCACAACAACAACTTTTTCCCCTGCATTTATCAGCTTCGTAAGGTATTTTTCTGCAGAATGATGAGGAACTCCGGCCAGCGGAATTTTCTTGCCATTAATATTCCCGCGCGAGGTAAGCGCAATATTTAATATCGGTGCCGCTTTTACTGCGTCATCACCAAACATCTCATAAAAATCTCCCATTCTAAAAAAAAGAATTTTATCCGGATATTTGGTTTTGAATTGATTGAACTGACGCATCAGAGGCGTTAGGCCATCGCCCTTTGACGCCGGAGGTGTCATCTCGCTATAACCTGGTACGCTTGATTTTCTGATTTTTCCAAAATTGCCTTAAAAGCAATCGCCTCATCGGTCGATTTAAATCGTCCAACATATACAACATAATAATTTTTATCGGAAATTTCTTTTTCCTTCACATCTATTCTTTTTCCATATTTTTTTAACGATCTTGATAATGCCTTAGCATTGTCTCTAATCGAAAATACGCCAACCTGAACTGAATAAAAAGTGCCGGT
>JAAERC010000774.1 GCA_024230695.1 Candidatus Zixiibacteriota bacterium | reverse complement strand
GATGGAAGATCCCGAATCCGAGGAAACAATCAATTGGGTCAATGCTCAAAATAAGATTACTGCTGACTTTGTTGATACGCCTATCAGAGAGAAAATTAAAGACAGATATACAAAATTGTATAATTACCCAAAATTCTCTCTTCCTCACAAAGAGGGCGATTTTTACGTTTACAAGAAAAACGATGGTCTCCAGGCTCAATATGTGATGTACAAACAGGATAAATTAGGAGGTGAATCCAAAGTAATACTTGATCCTAATAAATTAAGCGATGATGGTACAATCTCCCTTAATTATTACTCCTTCACAAAAGATGGTTCACTGATGGGTTATGGTCTTTCGGAAAAAGGAAGCGACTGGCAAACCATACATTTCCTGAATATTGAAACTGGTGAAAAACTTGATGATGTAATACAGTTTACTCGCTTTGTGACCCCGGCCTGGAAACACGACAATAGTGGCTTCTACTACGACAGCTACCCTGATCCATCAACTGTTCCAGCCGGCGAGGAAACATATTATAACAAACTATACTGGCATACGCTCGGAACAGATCAATCGGAAGATTTATTGATCTATGAACGCCCCGACGATAACCGTCTCGGCTTTGGCACCGGTGTTACCGAGGATGGCAAATATTTAATTATCTATGTCTGGCGAGGAACCGATCGCGAAAATGGGATCTATTATCTGAAAATTGACGGCAACAATGAAGTTATTCGTCTATTGGATGATTTTGATGCCAGCTACAGCCTGATCGATAAT
>JAAERC010000773.1 GCA_024230695.1 Candidatus Zixiibacteriota bacterium | reverse complement strand
TAGTTGTACTGTTCGGCTCCATCATTACCAATCGCCGCGCATAAGATAACCCCTTTTGAGTAAGCATAAGCAATAGCGTCGCTCACCAGATCACTTTGAGTATATAACCCAAAACTCATATTGATAACGTCGGCTCCATTATCGGCCGCATAGATTATCGCTTGGGAAATAATTGAAACAAACGGCAAAGGATCGATTCCAAGGGCCATAATATTACAATTAGGGGCAATTCCTGTAATTCCGATTTCATTATTACTTGTCGCCGCCACTATTCCGGCACAGTGAGTACCATGTCCATTATCGTCTGACAGATCATTGTTCCCGTTACCGATATTTAGCATGTCACCGCCAAAATTCCATCCATTAATATCATCAATGAAACCATTATTGTCATTATCCAAACCATCATCGGCAATTTCGTTGGGATTGACCCATATATTATTTATTAAATCAGGATGTTCCCGATCAACACCGGTATCTATTATAGCGACAACTGTGGTTGTAGTATTATCAGTGGGATTAGAAAAGATTTCATCTGCATCAATGTCAGCATCTATCTTTCCCGTTGTCAAAATCAGCTGATCGTTGTTATATCCGTATATTCGTTTTACATGATAATGTTCTTGTTCGGTATTATTCAAACTCCACTGGTGCGCGTAAAGCGGATCGTTTGGGCTATCATAATACTCGGCGATCTGATCGATCTCAGCATACAAAACTCCCGGGATATTCTTATATTCAGAAACTATTTCTTCTGCGCCAAAGTTAGCTTTTGTCTCAAAAATATAAACATCTCTAAAACGATTATAGCCCGAAGAAATCCCGGTCAAATCAACCATAGGAGTTATATGATGTATCTGATATTTAGAATTAATTTTGTCAATTTCTGCGTGGTTAATATTAAGAGCGGTAGTTTTTGATTTGCCCGCTTTTATTTGATTTGAAATATTTTTCTCGAATTTAACAATGATTCTTGTCGGTAGATCATCTCTTAGATTGCTTTCTTGATTGATCCCGTAAACGGCAAAACTACTGCTATTTATCAGCAATAAAAATAGAGAAAATAACAATAAACTAATAATATACTTGCGCTTAACCATATTCACCTCATATGCAGGTTCTGGGCGGTTTTTGGGTAAAACGGATATAGACCGTAGATGTTTAATATCATTTACAATTTACTCAATTATCTGATTTTGACAAGCGGTTTTATTGGATTAAATTGGTAATTATTATTGTTTTAGAAACTAATTAATATTGGATAAATGGTTATATCTTTAATCTATAATCCCGGCTCGTTCATGATCTGAGGGCGGATGTCCAGATTCATAGAATCTGTGACATCATAAAACCTATATGGCAGATTCCATTTAGTATAAAAACTTTTATCCTCAAGCAGTTCAAAATTGGTCCCAAAATAATGATTAAATATTGTCCTGAATGAATTCACAGGTGTGATGCCGTCGTATATCAGTGTACTATCGCTGTCAGGCAGATAATAGGCATTAAGTATCGAAAGCCTTTCGCTGGTATAAGTATTTTCCAGACTCTCCCAATCAAGCAATGAACCGGGGCCATGATCGCCCTGAATTATAATAATCGGTTTGGGGCCGGGTTGCGACAAAATCGTATTAATCAGTTTTTTGACCAAATTGCTGATATAATGAATTTGATTGCTGTACTTCTCGATATATTCTGCTCGAGAGGCTCCCTCCAGTTCCATATAATGGCTACCATCGAAAAACTTGAATGGCCTATTGTTGTCGAGTTCCTCACCTTGTGATCCAAATACAAACGGTGGGTGCGGCGATACGATATGTGCCATAACCATCTTGGGCGATTCGGAAACAGGCAAATTTGCCAACTTATCAAAACTGAAATTTACTAATTCGCGATGAATACTGTGCTGATTAATTAATGGAAACTTTTGTATAAATTTGGGAATGGGAGTGTAATTGATTAACGCATTTTCAAATTCATTCAACGATAATCCGGGCGATAAAAAATAATCGGCGTTTCTTATTTCAGTTCCCGAATACCCGCTGGCAAATGCAAAAATATTATAATTATACTGCTTGAGAAAATCAAAAACATAGTTATGCTTTATCAGATCCATTAGCGGTTTACGATCTTCACTCTCAACACCAATTTCACTTGCCAATTCGTCAAGATAAATCATATTTAATGTCGATGACAACGAAAGAAGAGTCTGGCAATAATTCGACCGGCTTTGCTCCGCAATTTGAAATCCCCTCTGCCTTAAAAAATGTATAAATTCAGAGTTGTTATAACTATATAACTGTTGAAGTATATCGGATCGGCCATATCCATCCAGAACTAAATAGTAAATATCCGGCAAATCGTTTTTAGAATTTTCATTTGAAATCGGCGTGATCATCTCCGGTCGATAAATGTTGTGATTAACCACTGTTGTCTCTGAAAGTTTAGATATGAATATATTGGCTATAGTCACAACAACCAGTCCTAAAGAAAATATATTTGCTATTTGAGTGATTTTTGAAATATCCCATTTTGACCTTATCAGATAATAAGTACTTATCAGAGAAGCCAGAAGTAATAAATATCGGATAAAATCATTCAAATGGCCATAAGCAAATAATTGCAAAACAAAAGCAGAAAGAATTAAAGCCGATTTTTGAATATTTTTTATTATTAAATTCAAAATCAGGAATAAAATAACCGTTCCGGCCAAAACAATTCCTGATGACATTAATGTCTGCTTGAATGGTAATTGACTCATGTTATGGGCATAGAGAGTTAATATCGGATAAATTGCAAATAATACAGGATGTAGTACTATACGCCGAAACATATAATTTATTTCTTTTTCATTAGATAAATAGTTCGTTGGGAGTCTTTTATTTTTTGAGATGAAATAATTTTGAAATATTGTCTATAATTTTCTTCAAAATCAACCTGAGTATAATTTGGAAAAATATCTTTACGAGTAGTCAGAAGTCGATGTACCATAGAATCACTCTTGGGTACAAATTCAATTATCAGATTTTTCCCAATTCCCGCGAAAAACTCCGCGGTTTTTCCTAAAGGGACATTATTGGATATCGCAAGATGATGAATTAAGGCCAAAGCCAGAACGGTGTCTGCTGGTCCGCGTTGAATAAGTGAGTTTCTCTCCTTGTTTTCCCACCCAATGGCAGGGGATGGGTTTGCAAGATCAAGAAGTAAAGGAAGAATGCTCTTTTTTTTAAGTTTTTTACATTCACGATAATTCATTTCGACACATGATGGGTCGATATCAAAAGATATCGTCTCAATACCTCGGTTGGCGGATAGATCACTGAACATACCGGTATTGGCACCAAGATCCCAGACAATTTCCGGTTGAGTCTTTTGAATATAATCATCGACCAATTCTTTTTTCTGATCCAGCATCGCTGTTGAATAATTAGTCCCCTGATAATAATCTGCCCATTCGGTTCCGGTAGGACTCCAGTCCAATTTCCGTATAGCGCTTTCGAGGTTATCAATCAAACCAAGCATAGAGAATTTAGAAATATTTTTATGATCCGCTTTGATTTTTTTGTCAGCGTAATGCTTCTGGCTTTTGGCGTGAATGTGTATGTGGGTCAGAAGGGAAAACCTGATTTTGGTTGAACTCGGAAGCAGGCGACTGGTCAGGTCAAGAGGGATACCATCAATATTAGTTCTTAATAACTGATTTAAACTGATATCCTGATAACTCATCAGGGCTAGTGGTGCCAGAAAATGCTGACAGAACTGGCGATATGCAACCCATGGAAGACCCTCATTATATTTTTCAAATGACAAAGTATCAATAAATATTGGTCGTCCACCTTTGAACTGAATGTTGTAGGCGCTACAGTCCTTGAGAGACATTCCCAATGCCAGCGACTTTTTTTGAATATCAAGAGTCAATAAAGCGGCATCTTTTAATTGGCTGAAACTCCACTCGTATGGGTAGGAAATAAACGGAATTACTTCCGGCGATATTAACTTATATGCATTGTCTGATTTTATAATATTCGTATCAACTTCATGATGACTTATCAATAGATCTGTTTCGGTAAGATTCTTATACAGCTCAGAACTCATTAGCAAATCATAATATTCCTTATAGACAAAATTGACTTGACGATATAGAGTTCCTTTTGAAATAAAAAGAAAACCACTTGGATCTCTGAATGAGCCGGATAATCTACCATTATTACTTTTAGAAGGCATAATTTTCTAATTCTTAAAGAGTTTTCTGAAAAAATCAACTATTCTTCGCCAGAATATCTTTAATGCAAACAACCCTCCAAGCAATGCCGCCAAAAGCATCTGAAATAGATAACTACCGGTGCCTGGATCCAAATAAGCATAAGCATTACGGGGAAAACAAAAATCAATAATTGCCAATAAAACCAGGAAATTCAATATTTGATTGAAACGATTGTACATTTATCTAGCCTCAAGTTAAATTCTAAGCCGTTTGTAAATTTACCGGCATGATTCTCTTTTAACAATTAGCATAATAATAGTAAATAATAAAAATGTCACTTTAAATTTCAGAAACCTATAAGATACCTAAAAAGACGGGCGTTTGGAGTCGAGATGACCACATATTTTGCGTTAAATCAAAGATGCCTATTCAAATGTTGTTTTGCCCTAAATACCTTCATTTAAATAATATGAGCCGGAATCTATGTAAGTCGAGTCAAAAAGATCAATACCCTGAATAATTTTAAGTTGCCAGTATTTTTCAAGACGGATAATTGATGCGTCAGTAAATATATGATCCCTCTCCATAAATAATAACGCTCTTGCCTCACGCATACTATAATTTGGCTGAAAAGAATCAATATATCCATCAGGCGGCCATCGGTCATGAGCCATTTGTCGTTCTTCTCTGACAATAGGTACACTTCTTGCGATTATATAATCATTTAGACCATGCATATCTAATATATTCATATGTGGAAAAACCCAGGCCGGAACGCCGACACATGGAAGATTCATAACCGGATAGTCCCCAGGATTGAGTTGTTGGCCATCTGAGCGAGTGGGGAAATATTGGCACTGATACACATAAAACTGTTTATGCTCCTGACGTCTCATGCAAATACTATGATCGATCAGCCAAAATTGAAGATTGTCAAATGTGCCGGTGTACCAACCTAAAAAACCTGGAAACTCACTACTGATTGGCATTTTTAAGTAATAACTTTCATCCCGATTATCGATATCTTTTGTCAAATACCAAAGCTTCCATGAAACAGGATAGGTAAATAATAAAAAGATTGAGAAAACAGAGATTGCTATTTTCGGTCTTAGGTTCAAGAAGTTAAGCATCCACAGAAAAGAGACAAATACAAATGGAATCAGATGACTGTATATACGCCATTCAAAATGATCCCCGCCAATGACAATCGTGTAATAACCAAAATGAAAAACAATTGTCATTAAGATGATTATTTTAGTAAAAGCTAAATTATTGTTCTTAAATAAATTTCTTGTTTGCCCTGATACCGATTTGGCGAGATCAAAATCCCCGGTTGATTTATTTTTTAAAATACTTCTAAAATATATTACAACAACTGCTATTAGAATCAATATCCAGATCCAGAGAGAATACTCCAGAATAAATGATGTGATATACCTGAATCCTGCTTCTGGCCAAGGGCTAACATGTTTTGCGTAATAAGTATTTGGAAGCCATTCACCGTAAGTGTTGATTCTCCAGGCCAGATGTAAAAATGGTATTACAAGCGGGGAGATACTTAGGAATTTATCGATCTTTAGATTTCCCTCAAGAAACCATTTAATAAAGAATATAAAAAGAATTACAAAAGTGGCGCCAATAAAAAGAATCCCATCGGGTCGTGTGAGATGTATCAAAGCGGTCGCACCGCTAAAACATATTAGCCATTTATTATCTCTTTTATTAAAAAACAGTCCCACAATAACCCATGCTGTAAAACAAAAATTAAAAAGGGCGGTTTCCAGACCAGAACTGGTCCATGTCAAGAAAGTGGTGTTTGTGACTGTCCCGAGAATTATTAATCCAAGAAACAATAATCGCCAACGATTTAGCTGCTGGGACAATTTAAGTCTCATGATGCCAAAAGCTATAAGCAATAGCGTTAAATATGAGAAAATCAATGATATATTGTTGCTTGATTCGGGTGGGGCGACATCAAAAAGCCGCCAGATAATATCAAGAATTACAATCCATAAAAAACTTGTATAACCTTCAACCGGTCGAAATGGCGGCTGATTCCACACGTAGCCATAATCAAGCATACTGTTACTGACATAACGAAAGGCGATATGGGCATCATCTGTTAAAAACCAGAATAATTTCCAGCCATAAAAAAGAGCAAATGCCGTGGAAATTAGGATAGCAGATATTATCAATAAACGCGAGTTTTCTTTCGTCCATGTTATACAAGTCTGAGTATTTTCTGTTTCGTTTCTATCACTCATAGGAATTTATTTAAAAAATACTTTATTATTGATAGTTCTATTGTGGCTCATTATAAAATTTGTAGAATTATTATACCGGTTCCAGATTGGCGGCGGAATTCAATCTGATATGGGATATCCCACCCGGATAAATAATATTTGCCTTACTCTCTCTATTATATCTATATCTTGTAGTTGCTTATAAACCAATTATCTTACAGAGTTTTTTTCTAAAACACCTGTAATTACTATACTGCAATAACATATTTGATAAATCTTAGAACCAACGTAGCCTTTGCAATTCAGGGATTTCATCTTTTAATTCGTCGGCAATATCTTCCATGTCATACGCAATATGTTCCAGTGCGTCGGCTTCTTTTTCGAGAAGTGAAGCCTTATATTCGATGCCTTTTGATTTTCGTTCAATATCTCT
>JAAERC010000772.1 GCA_024230695.1 Candidatus Zixiibacteriota bacterium | reverse complement strand
TGATTGGACATCCAATAATTTCTGACCAGTAGTTGATTTACCCGATCCGGCCATTCCCTCTATTAGAATAAGCTTTGTATCTATCATCTCTGTGTAATCAACTGACTCTTTTCGAATAACGTAACCACGAAAACGAAAATATAATTATCCCAAAAATAATCATCGCGATTATTTCAAAAAGCAGTTCATCGGCAGTTGTACCTTTCATCATAATTCCTCTTACGATAGTCATGAAGTATCTCAGTGGATTTAGATATGTCACATATTGTACAAACTGCGGCATATTGGCTATTGGAGCAAAAAAACCGGATGTCAATATTGTAAAGATTGAAAAGAACCATGCAAAAAACATCGCCTGCTGTTGAGTTTTTGTGACAGTGGAAATAAACAACCCTACCCCCAGCGTCGTAAACAGAAAAATAAATGTCAGGCCATACAGCAAAATCCATGAACCGGCGAACGGTATCCCGAACCATAAAACTCCAAACAATAGTGCAATTGACATCTCGAGAAATCCCAAAATGGCAAATGGAATAGTTTTCCCGGCGATCAGCTCGGGTACTGTGATCGGCGTTACCATTAATTGTTCGAGGGTGCCGATTTCTCGTTCGCGAACGATCGCCATTGAGGTCAACATCACAGTTATCATGGTTATAAGAACCGCGACGATCCCGGGCACCATATAATATACTGATTCTGATTCCGGATTAAAAAGCATCTGCTGCCGCATCTGTATTGGTTCGGGGATATTAAGATGGCGACGGTTAAATTGCCATGCGATCATCTCAGCATACCCGGAGGCAATCGAGGCCGAATTGGCATTACTGCCATCAATTAATAAACCAACATCTACCGGTTGTTTCTTTGCAAATTTTTCAGAAAAATCATTCGGAATTATCAAAGCGGCGCTGTATCTATTTTCCTTAAAGCCACGTTCGGCATCAAGGATTGGCGGATTATCCGATGAAAACAGAAAATAATCTCCGGCGGTTTTTGCGTTAAGGTAATCTCGTGACAAACTACTTCGATCAAAATCATAAACGGCGGTTTCAATTTCCTTAACATCAAAATTGATAGCATATCCAAGCACCAGAAGTTGTATCATTGGCATTACAAATATCAAACGAAGCATATTTTTATCACGGATAACCTGATAGAATTCCTTTTTCATCAATGCCATAATTGTCTGTATCATATCAGTCCACCCTCAGTTTAAATTTTTTGGTGGAGACCGCCAATAATACAGTTGCCAAAACAAGCAAAAACAGACCTTCAACCCAGAGTAGTTCGATCCCCGAACCTTTGAGCATGATTCCCCGGATAATCAGCAGAAAATATCTGGCCGGAACTATATGGGTGATAACCTGAAGAATTACTGGCATATTCTTTATTTCAAAAATAAATCCCGAAAGCATCACCGCCGGCAGAACAGTTACCATCATCGCTCCCATCATTGCCAGTTGCTGTGTTTTGACCAATGTGGAAATTAGGATTCCGATTGCAAGAGCAGTGATAATATAAATAACTCCAAACCCAAATAAGAGCAAAGTCGATCCGGTAAAAGGTACTCCAAAATGAAAAACGCCAAACCCCAAAACAAGAATACCATCAAGTATCGCCAGTCCGATATATGGCAAGGTTTTTCCAATAATGATCTGACGCGGCGTAATTGGCGTGGTCAGAAGTTGCTCCATCGTTCCGCTCTCTTTTTCACGAGCAATAGTTACCGAGGTCAGGAGGGCGGAGATCATCATCAAAATAATCGCTATCAGACCGGGAACAAAAAAGTGAGATGATTTCAAATCAGGATTATAAAATATCTGTTTTGAGATTCTTATCCCGGG
>JAAERC010000771.1 GCA_024230695.1 Candidatus Zixiibacteriota bacterium | reverse complement strand
TGATAATTCCACATTATATAGAAAATTGGAACGATACAAATTGCAGGATACAGATTCTGTAGTATCGGAGTAAATAAAAGAAAGAGTTATAGACAAAAAAGCTGAGCAATTACTAAACAATGATATCAAATATAACACATACAGCAGAATTTACGCTGGGTGGAATGGCAGTTGCCACATATTATGATATATTTATTATTTATATAGCGAGGTTGCGATGAATAAGTTCAAATCAAAAAGCGGCTTTACATTGATCGAAGTGATGATCGTAGTTGTCATTATAGGGATTTTGACAGCTCTTGCTGTACCGCGATTTATGCCAATGACCATCAAATCAAAACAGGCCGAAGCAAAGGCTATGTTGAAACAGATGTTCACAATGGAGCGTGCCTATCGTCAGGCTAATGATTCATATTGGGGACAGGGGCTTACGGCTGATTCTCTGGTGGCCAATCAGAACAATTTTGCTACAATTGGAGTTGAGGTGCCGAATGGTGCCAAATACCAGTTTGCTATAACTGTAGCAAATGGTACCAGTCTGACTATTACGGCTACGGCGACTGCCCTTGATGATGATCCGGCGCCTGACATCTGGCAAATGGACCAGGATGGTGTGCTTACCTGTACCAGTGATGATGTGACACTATAGCAGTTGAAAAGATAGTATATTATTGGCGGTCAATTAGTTGGCCGCCTTTTTTTATGCCTGTCATTTCCCAATGAATGTATTTATCCAAAATACCTAAAATAATGCAAAATGCAATTTTCATCGCAAAAGACCAAAACCCAATGTGTGGGGACGTTCCCAAAGCTATTGGACGAAAACTATATAGCCAAAAAAAATGCAGCTATTATGTGATGTTATTCACGAATTTATAAAATCCCATACATGCTAATTTTTTTATTTGACGGTTATGGCAGATGGTTTGCAATAATCACTTCCCAGAAAGTAAAGAGAACCGTTAACTAAACGCAGGAGGAACATTATGTTCACAAAATTCCACAACCGTCAGAAGGGTTTCACCCTTATCGAATTAATGATCGTTGTCGTAATCATTGGTATTTTGGCTGCCTTAGCCATTCCGCGGTTTATGACCGCGACTACCAAATCAAAACAGTCAGAGTGTAAACAGATCTTGAAGCAGATTTACACTATGGAAAGAACCTATCGTCAGGCCAATAGCACCTATTGGGGCCAGGGAACCACTGCCGATTCACTCGTAGCTAACCAGAGCAACTTTGCTACAATAGGTATTGAGATTCCAGATGGAGCCAAGTATCTGTATAATATCACTGTTGGAACCGCCGCCGCATTAACCGTTACCGCGACTGCAACAGGTTTGGATGATGATGTTTCAAATGATGTTTGGCAGATAGATCAGGATGGTGTCTTACAGTGCACCACTGATGACGCGATTCTCTAACTTGATTGTTTAGACGAATTATTAAAGGCGGCTCATCTGAGTCGCCTTTTTTTATTGACATTTCTTGATAAACAATAATTTAAATACGCTGCCGGACGCTTATTTTGACCCTAATATTTATGACAAGCATTTCAGATTTCCGACATAAATGCCGAAGTTATTAGAATAAGGGATGTTATAAATTAATATTCCTTAAGCAAAGGGAAATAGAAAGAGATAAATTATTATGGTAAAGCATGACATTGATTATAGTTATTTTCGTCCCACCAAAATGAGATTGATCTCAGATTGGGCTCCGCCATTTATTGTTTTTATTGGGGCCTTTGGCTTATACATAAAAACAATGGCGCTGTCTCCATTGTGGGGTAATTATACGGCATATTTGACTGGTAGTATGGTTTTTGGTCCTAATTCACCAACTACCTCGCCATTGTATTCGTTTTTGATAAGCATTATTAGTCTTATTCCAGGGCTGTCACAGGCATTTTTATCTAATTTGTTTTCCGCATTTTTCTCGAGTTTATCGGTCTTGATGTTCTACATGATAGTAAAAAAACTTTCAGACATTCATGTTTTTAAGAAGAATATCAAAGAGTTGCCTGGTTATCAAAAGTTGGCTGAGACTAATCCCAATCTCGAGCAGATTGGTCAACCGATTAATATTAAAGCTATTTCCGGGGCAACATTAACAGTAATTCCATCGCTGGCCGTAACAGCCCTATATGCCATAACTCTTCCGGTCTGGCTGACGGCTGTACATGCCGGTGTTTATTCATTATTTTTAGCACTAACTATGGGCGCGATTTACTTTGCAATTGAAGGTTGTCGAACCGACAAAATAAAATATTTTTTGCTTGGGATCTGGCTTTTCGCGTTGACATTTACTTGCCAGCCGATTGTATCATTGGCCCTTGTTCCGGCATTTTTATATTTAGTAGCAAGACAATACTCTATCACTTCTTTTAAGCCGGCAGTCTTAATATCAGTATTAATATTCCTGGTTGTATCATTTAGTGCCTACTTCTATTTGCCTATTCATTCTACTCTTGAAACGATCCAGAATTCAGCGGTAGATGGTAGTCAGGAAGGTTTTCTGGAAAGTTTGTCAATATTTTCAAGTTCGGAAATGATACCAAAGAATGATTTTCCTGGTGAGTATTTTATAAGATTTAAAAAGATAGTCGCCTTTATTGCTGGAGAGATCAGTTGGTTCTCAATTGCTCTTGTTCTAATTGGATTATGGGGGACCTATAAGGCATCAAAAAGGATTTTTCCATTTTTTCCACTGGCCATTATTGGATCACTTGGTTGGCTGATTTGGTTCGGTAGATTTGAGATGCAAAATTATGAGATGGTAGGTTACCCGGCTATAATACTTGGGTTAATATTGATGGTTGTAACGGTTGGATTACAGTATTTAATTAGGTTAAAATTACAGGCGGGGACTTCATCTGCCTATGTTGCACTATGTTTTTTGCCTTTAATTTATGCCGCCTTCGATAGTAATTACAAAATCGCCAATAAATCTGAATTTAATGCCCCGAAATATATTAGTGAACAGATATTAAAGGGTGTTCCTGATGGTTCATTGGTCATTGTTGAGGATGAGAATTTATTGCAGCCATTGATGTACTATGTTTCTCAGGAGTCAAATAAAGCCAAAGTATCTGTATTATCATCAGAGGCGATGGGCAATGCTGATTATCGTAAACAGGTAATAGATATATATCCATGGCTGACATACCCAATAGGTTTTGAAACGATATCAAATAATGAGATAGACAATCAAATTTATAATTTGTGTCGTCTGAACTCTCCCGCCCGAGGAATATATGTTCAATTCGGAATTGATGGTTTGGTTTCAAAGGATCTGAAACCATCTGGAGTTATGTTTGAATTTGCACCTGATTATAAGCAGAGGAAAAAAGATATTTATGATTATCGTTTTCATCTGAAGATGGCCGAGAAGATTATCAGCAGTGATTACAATGACCCAACGGCAATAAAGATACTGGGTCAATGGTTATATAATGCCGGAGTTTATTTTGAGCGAAGAGGTAATAGAGTTACCGCATGGAAACTGTACGACAGAGCATTAACGGTAGATCAGGGTAGTACCGAGATCAGGGTGCTTCTTGCCGATGGGCTGGCTAATGAAGGAAGTTACAAAAAAGCGCTTAAATTGATATCTGATGCCTTGAAAATAAATTCGGATGACCCGTCTATAATGGAATTGGGACGCCGTCTTGAGAATGAACTTAAAAATAGAGGGGAGATGGCTGTATCCGACTAACATTATTTAGTTAATGATATTGGCATAATCTCAATTTATAAAAAAATACAGTTTAGTAAAAGTCTGATACGGGGAAATTATGAACATTGTCGCCTCACCGGCAAAACAAAATAAAACAAAACAAAAATTTGATCACTCCAAAATAGTAATTGAGGGAACGCTTGCCGAAAAAGAGGCGAATCAAATTATGGCGGTTTGCCGACACTTCTCGAATCGCGAGATGGAGAATCTTAGCTGTTTATATCTTGGCGCAGTCGACAGCGTTAAAACAGAATGTCTGGCACATAATTTTAAGGAAGTAATTGCTCTTGATACGGATGAATCTGTTTTGAAAATGAATAGAAGGTTAAGTGATCAGGATAATATTAAATATATCTGTTGTAAGGATGGAAATTTATCTATTGATGATTTAACAATCGATGTTGTTATTTGTGATCGTTTTTATAGTCGAGTTGATAATCCGGAAGAATTATTGTATGAAATATATCGTGTTTTGAAATATGATGGATTCTGTTATTTTAGCGCTTATAATAAGATGTCTCTAATTGAAAGACATTTTTCTATTCCATTTTTGTCCTGGGTACCGGGCTGGGTGGCTGAGATATTGATGAAACTCTCTGGTCGCAAAGGAAAATATAATTATAAACTATTAAGACTTTCCAAACTTAGAAAACTTATAAATAATTTTTGGCGGCATGATTATGTAGGGTTGATCAGGCAGAATCCGCTGGTTTTTCAGGCTCAGGATAATCTTTCTCCGAACCAATCAAAACCAATTTCGTCCTGGCGAGTTCTTAAATATATTTATCCTTTTTTACCACTCTGGACCTGGGTGCTTACAAAAAAGAAATAATTGAAAACTCTGTTTTTTTATATTAAAAAAAAGTTATTGACCCGGGCATCTCCTGAACAGATATTAAACTTATGAAATATCATATAATTCTTATTATTTTTTTGCTTGTTTTGTCTATATTCGGAACCGTCTCGGCCCAATCTGAATTGACTACCGATTATGAAAAAGAAGGAATTGCTCACCTGACGCGGCTATTAAATCTGAAACCCTCGGATCTGACCTTCAGAGAGGATTATGCGGAGATAGATAGTCTGCGTTTAGCAATAATATCTGAATTGACGGTTGATCCTTACGGAATTGTTGAGTTTACCGAAAATATGGCAGAGAATTGTCGTAGTAAAAATCCAACCAAAGTAATTAATTCCGCATTTGAGAACCTTCGTCTTACAATTCAAGATAAAAGAGAATATGCCATTGTGCAGGATGGCGGAGGTTTGTCGTCGAATTATACGACTTTTTATAGTTCGGTAGATTTTAATAGTCTACTTTCAAAAATGAATGATGTGTTGTATTACGATCTGCCGGCATCGGTTGATAGTACAATGGCTTTTCTTAGTGCGGAAGAACAAAAGTTTTTGAAACATGAGTTCAAGGAAATCATTTTTGAGGACACTGCCGATGAGAGCCGGACTGCCGAGATAATTGATTCGATCCAGAAAGCCGAGGAAGGTTATATTGATAAATTTAAGGAATTTGCATATAAAATAAGAAAAGATTTTCTTTTGGACGCCGGTCGGGAAACATCAGAGATGGTTTATAATGAGATAATACAACTTTTGGGTGATATTGAGAAGGGTGTTTTTAATGTTCCTAAAGTTCTTTCAGATACTATAACCCGTCCGAGCAGACCCGGATTAGCCAAATATCTTGGATTAAGAAAAGGCTGGGCGATTGGAGGTCCTGGTAATAATAGATATCGCGGGGACTATCATTTTATTTTAGATTTTGGCGGCGATGATTTTTATCAGCTTGAGTATGATCCTGACAAACCGCATAGTACAATTATTATCGATCTGTCGGGTGATGATGTTTATGTCTCTGAAACAGATTTTACTATCGGTTCGGGATGTTTCTCGGTTGGTCTGTTATTTGATATGGCCGGGAATGATACCTACAACGGCGGGAATTTTTCATGCGGGTCCGGATATTTTGGATTTGGTTTGCTTTATGATAAATCGGGAACCGACCGGTATAACGGTGATACATTTACACAGGGAGCGGCGACTTGTGGAATTGGTATGATATATGATTGTGACGGCAGTGATGTGTATTCCGCGGCGGTTAATGCTCAGGGTTTTGCGCTGATGGAGGGGTTCGGTTTAATAGTTGATCAGACCGGAAACGATAATTATTACTTAGGTGGAAAATATAAAGCGATAATCCATTATGATGATCATTACCTTTCGATTGGTCAAGGGTATGGCGGTGGATTGATGATGTTTGTCTCTGGCGGGATCGGCGGGATAATCGATTTGGCTGGTAATGACAATTATTATTCCGATATGGTCGCGCAAGGTTGCGGCTGGTGGTATGCCCTTGGGTTTATATATGATTATAGCGGTAATGATCAGTATCTGTCATATCAATATGGGCAGGGCAGTGCTGAGCATATGGGCTTAGGAATTATAATTGATGAGTCCGGACAGGATTTTTATCGTGGTAAGGGTTTGATGCAGGGAGTCGGGCATGATTATTCATGTGGAATACTTCTTGATCGGCATGGTGATGATATATATCAGGCTCAGGGACTATCTCAGGGAGCAGGATCTGCCAATGGGATAGGTATCTTGATTGATAGTCATGGTAATGATATTTATTATGTCCGCGATACTATAAATACTCAAGGGTACGGCAACCCCCGTCGTGACTTCGGTTCGATCGGGCTATTTCTTGATCTGAGCGGGACAGATATTTATGATGGCAATGGTCTGGATAATTCCTATTGGACAACTGGCTCTAAATGGGGTGGTGGTTTTGACTGGGAATTTATAACCAAATCTGATTCGAGTAAAGTTGAGGCAGAATGATTAATTCAATAATTAGAAAAACAATTATTATTACTGCTGTTGTTATTTTATTTGGGCAAAATTTATTTGCTGTCAGTGACGCTGTTACAACACTTGAAAAAAGAATCGACTCGATTTTTGTAATTGCATCATCGGCCGAATTAAAATATCGTGATATGGTGGAACCGGCTAAAGATTCAATCGCCGTAATAGGTGTTGACGCTGTTCCAAGATTAGTTGAGCTGTATAAATCAAATACCGCTCGCGAAAAACGATCGGTAGAAAATATTCTCAAAAAAATTGGTCGTGATGCTGTTCCGTATTTGCGGAAATCACTTCTTCTTGATGATTACCGGCAGGTGAGCCGTGTTTGTTATGTCCTTGGGGAGATCAAGGATTCATCGGCTGTTACTGATATGATAAATATATCATCGCATGCAAGATGGCAGATT
>JAAERC010000770.1 GCA_024230695.1 Candidatus Zixiibacteriota bacterium | reverse complement strand
TCAATATCATTGCTATCAATTATAGGTGTGTAGGCTGGCATTAATGTTTGACAAGAAGCATTCATACTTCTTCTTATATCAAATTTATTTACTTGTGTCCCGAACTTTTTTTAAAAATTTTAAACAACCCGAATATTTACAGAATAGCTAAGAAAATAGTTTTAAAGTTCATACGTTGCACCTTTTTTGAATTGATTGTACATTTTTAAAAAAACCTGATTGTGGTTAAATAGAAAAATTTAAAAAATAAGTAAAGTGATTGCCAAAACTACTTACATTTTACCTTTTATTTCTTATTAAAATCAATATGTCAATAAGCAATTTATGTTATAAAATAGTAGTAAAAAGTTATGATTTATAGTTGTTATTATTCATTTGAATTTGAACACATTAATCAGAAAGTAATAACAAAATAATACCCGGTAATGCTTTTGCTATGTCACTGTCTTTCTCTAACGTAACCTCTCTAAATTCTACACCATCAACTATATCATCCAGAACCAGGGCATCTGTGGTCACAAAATTTTTATAATTACCAGTTTTTCCATATGTAAGGGATAAGGTGGTAAGCGGAAGAGCTGTCCGTTCAAATATAGCTTTTCCCAGTAAAATTCCCGATCCGGTGACGCCTTCATAAGGGTTTTCTGTATCCAATTTGCCGCCAATAAAAACCACTTCTCCTTCTGAGCTTGTGTCAGGATCCATATATGGATATTTTATTGAATTATTTCCAAGATACCATACAGCCTCATTTTTATCAGCCTGGGTAACAGATAATTCATCTGTTTGATATAAAAGCTTAACACCAAAACTTATCAGATTGTTTGTATTACAATCGGCATAGAGATTTACCTCAAGAGTATTATCCGTAAAAAAACCTTCTGCATAGACATCTATATCTGCGGCAAAGGAGTTTAATGGCGTAGTTGCTATCAGGATTACAATGGCAAGCTCTATTAGCAAAAATATTTTTTTAAATTTCCTTGTTATCCAATAATATATATTGCTTGTCATAAGGACTCTCCTTTTGTGTGATCGTGCTGTTGGTTATGGTGATAGGCGCATTATATCCACCAGTTGCTACCACTGTCAGTCCTTGCTCTGCGTAAGACAAGGTGCAATCGGTCAGTGTAAGGCTGGCATTATTGTTCTGGGCCAGCAGGCGAATACCATACCAATCACCTGCTAACGGAGTGGCAGCAGAAGAATTAAAAGTGGTATTATCTGCCACCAGGCTGCCTTTAACGATTAACTCAGACTGTGAGCCGCTGGTTCCACCAGTAGTGTCATCATAGTTAGCAGAAAACAATACCTCAGTGCCAGGTAACAAGGTCAAAGTCATACCTTCAGGAACGATTACATCACCTGTAACCGTTATTGTACCAGACCATGTCTCGTCTTCATTTAAGGTACCCGAAGTGGTCGGAAGACTAGTATCCACGGTCACTGTGACCCCGGGTCCAGGTGTTTCTACTACCGTGTCAGCGTCTGTGGTCCGGGACATGAACGTATAAGTCCCATCACCCATCAGGGTGAAATCTGATGACCAAATATCGGCACCTGATACCGTTTGCCAACTGGTGCCGCCATCTGTGCTCAATTCTACTGATCCCATACCTGCCGGGGATATTGCGATGCCCTGGGTTTGCACCAGCGTATTGGTTAAAACCGAACCGTCAGTCGGAGTAATTATTTTAGAAACAGGTACAATGGGTAATGTTTGGACGTCATTCAGCCAAGGGTCGTAGAGTATAGTACCAAGAGCGACATCATCAAAACTGTCATGGATCCGACCGATATCTTTTGGATTGTCTCCGGTGGCCATCAAAGCTGTGACAACCGAACCAAAGTAATTATAACGGCCATCCACTGATGCGCTGTTACCGTTCTCAATCGCATAGCTGCCCTGGTTACTATACAGATTGTTGTAATGCACACGAGAACCATCAGCCGCTTGCATGTATAAGCCACTGCCGATATTGTTATGCACGTCGTTAAAAAATACTTTTGCAGGTCCGACAGACACTACTTGTATTCCGTATCCCCCATTGCCGGTCACTGTGTTCAGCGTAATCAAATGATCAAACGAGGTCCCGGTATTGTTACAATAAATACCGTGGCTGGAGCTTCCAAAGACATTATTGCCCGTTATTGTGACCTGGCCTTGGTTTATGTTAGCATATACCCCAGTTGTACCCCCACTGATGGTGTTG
>JAAERC010000769.1 GCA_024230695.1 Candidatus Zixiibacteriota bacterium | reverse complement strand
TATTCAAATCATCAACTACTATCAAGCTAATAGTTTTGTATCCTGTTTCTCTAACCTCACTGTTCAAGATTGTGTGAATAGCTTCTTCAACAGGTGCATCAATATGAATCGTATCAAAATTACGAACCATAACGTCTTCGGCATGTAAGGTCATTTTTTACCTCTCTGGTAATTTATAATACCAAAAATGTTTAAACTTTGGTCACAAAAAACGTCATTATTCACCAATAGATATAACGCAGAAATAAGCGGCTGCCAGGCATAGGCCAGATTTTACACGGCGGCAACCCAACTTGACCGGTATTATAGCATATGTTTCAGATTGCAGGATATACCCGTTATCTCCCTCATGACGCCGGGACTGCCTGCCTTTTTAACTTTCGGATGCGGACCTGACTCAAATTGAAGCCAGCCCTGGCAGTCGGCCTTGATTGATTTGTTATATTGATACCAAGCCTTGTACCGAACAATCCCGATTGACACTAAGTTTACCGGATTGTAATATTTTTTCTTTTACAGCACAAATTTGGCTGAGCACTGACTTTACTGTGACCGGAAGCGGGATAATCATCTTTACTGGATGGAGTGCGCCAATGCGCCATTATGGATTATTTGACCGGTACGTTTCACCTTTGGGAGCGGTGGCAGACTAGCGATAATTCAAAGTACGACAGTTACTCAAATATACAAAAAAGGAAGGATAAGGGAAGCAATATAACGACTGAATTAAGGAGCCGCCGGGAAAAGCCGAACCAAACAGGGCAGCACCCCAAACCTTGCAGGCATTATAGCAGAAAACCTCGGATAATAGTTGAACAAGTTATTGCCCTCGTGCTGACCGGACTGAAATGTGAAAGTTTTCGGTTGCGGGCAAAGTCAAAAAGCGACCGCCCCCGGCGGTCGCACTTGAATGATTTGTTAGAGTGCCATTGTTCCTTAATGACTTTAAAATTCAGATTTTGAATTCTCAACGACGAAGATGAGGTACTCGTCTTCAACATGCGTGTCAATATCAGGTGTAGATGAATCATTTTGCCAATCATTTGTCAGTAGTTGTTCTGCATTTGTCGCTGTTTCCGTATTCTCATATTTAATAACTGCTGTCAAAACACATAAGTTTGAGTCTTTAAATGATAACACTGAAGCACGAGGTTCAGATCCAAGATAAACTGGATCATCATCGTTATTCTCCGGTGTGGACTTTGAATATGTTATGTAGAAACCGTTTGGTAGCCGATTGAGTAACTCCGTGAAACATGAATCCTCAAGTATTGATGGAGTATCACTATTGAAGAAAGAGAGCCAGTTTTGAAAGACATCATCGTCGTTAAACATAACTGGATAGTTACCAACAATCCCAATTTTTGTTTCCATAGTAAAAAATGAACCCTCGTACTCTAAATCCCATATCGTGGTGCCAAAAAGTTCACGTTGTTTTGATCCTACTTCAGGTAACATTTCCTGTAAATATTCTAACTCAGAATACCCGACAAATATGCTAATACCATCGGCATAGACTTGATAATCAGAATGACTTTCTAAACCAGTCCCTATAGGACCAAAATAGTAACTATAGTCCTCTGGGAACCATGCATCCTCTTTGGTCTGATAAGCGTCATTTCTAATATCAATACCATTTGTGAAACGGCATACTTCTACTTTATTTGGAACCAAATATAACAATTCATGCAACCATTCGTTTCCTGTGATCAAATTGGTAACCTCAGAATTTGTACCAGATGATGAACAAGCACATATGACACATGCGAGATTCACTATGGTGATGATAATTAGAATAATACTGAATCTTGACATTGTTCTTTCCATGGCACTCTAACGTCCGAATTAACAGGCTGCAATGGCATATGCCGAATTGGCTTGGAGGCAACCCGTTTATTGCCTGAGATTATAGCAGAGATTGCGGATTGCATGCTATACCAGTTATTGCCCCCTTGCCGCTAAGCTGATTGAAAAC
>JAAERC010000768.1 GCA_024230695.1 Candidatus Zixiibacteriota bacterium | reverse complement strand
ATCATCAATGGGCATTTATAAAATTTACTTTATCCGACTATACACCAAGAGCCAATGCCGCATCTTCGTAATCATCGGAATTTACCCAAAAAAGATAACAGAACGATCCGGCTCCGCCACTTAAACCACTTCCGGCATGGATATTGATTTCGGCAGCGGTTAACTTTTGGTGAAGTTCAACAATGGCCCCTACCTCATCATCACCCTGAGCCATAAAAGCTCGTTTGGGACCGGTTAATTTGACTTTGGCTTCAAGTGCCGCCTGTCGCAAAATCTCAACATCCTTTACAACAAAATCTAATTGAGATCTACCTCCTCCAAGCGGAAATGCGACAAAAGCTTCAAGACTGACTCCTTTCTGGCGAAAGTGCTCCAATAGCCAGTATCCCTTTCCATGTTTGTTATCAACAATTGTATGATAATAATTGGCTCGTTTAATAGATAACGTCATTAATTATCTCCTTGCCTAAAAATAAATTATTCAAATCAGTTTGGGTGTACATATATTATACGGGAGAAATCCGTTTATTACAAACAAATTTAATTTGTTATTTTTTACTTAAATCAATTTTGTTTCGGATTTTTGCTATTATATAAAATCAAAAGAATTCTTGAAAAATAGAATTTTATTACGTAGAAATAGTAATATGGTTATTAACAGGATGGGGACGGGATCTTAGATAATAATGGCATCAATTCAAATAAAATGCAAATGAGGGTAATAAAATGAGTGAGTTATTGGAACATTCGGATAAAAGAAAAGAATTATTAAAACATATGATTTTGCAGCTTCATAAAGGCGAAGCACCCGAAGCGGTCAAGGCTCAATTGACACGAATTTTGGGTGAAATCCCATATGATGATGTTGTTGTTGTTGAGCAGGAATTAATTGAAGAAGGTCTTCCGGTCGATGATGTTCTAAAATTATGCGATATTCATACGGCCGCCCTGAAAGGAAAGATAAGTCATAAAGGAGCCAAAACGGCGCCAGCCGGGCATCCTGTCCATACTTTCAAAGAGGAAAACCGGGCGCTAAAGTGGGAAATAGATGCGCTTGAAAAACTATACGATCAAATATCAAAAATCGATCAAGCCGACAGTCCGGCTGATATTATTAATCAAATCAAAGTTCGTTTTCAGGCGTTAAGTGATGTCGAAAAGCATTATTCACGCAAGGAAAATCTTCTGTTCCCCTATATGGAAAAGCATGGTATTGATGGTCCTCCCAAAGTGATGTGGGGTAAACATGATGAAACCCGTGAACTCCTTAAAGCCGCCTTTGAGTCTCTGGGGCAATCCAGTGAGTCAAAACCCGATGAATTCAAAACGGTTATTGATCTGGTGCTGAAACCGGCATCAACTTCAGTTGAAGAAATGATTTTTAAGGAAGAAGAAATTCTTTTTCCAATGACTCTTGATTCTTTGACTGAT
>JAAERC010000767.1 GCA_024230695.1 Candidatus Zixiibacteriota bacterium | reverse complement strand
GTCATCGCAACCCAAAGAGGAGGGTAATTTTCTGCATATCCAAAAAACAGAAGAAGTGAACCAGAGAATAAAGATACTAATAATATTAATAATCTTTTAGTCTTGTCAGATGATAAATGTTCGGCGATTTTAAAATAAAACCAGATTGAAAATATACCAGAAAGGTAGGATACAATTTGAAGAGCGGCCACTGCCGATTGATTGTTATCGCCTCCAATTAATTTCCTTAGCCCCCTTAATAGTATTATGATCCCGCTCCCACTCCATTTGAAGAATGTGCCTGAATCCGAGGCGACATTCCTTATTACCTCGTAGCCATCGCCCAAAAAGTGAGTCGGCATCGCGAAAATCATAAACAGAGATGCGATTGGCAGGATAAATAAGAATCGGTATAATAAACGTCTAGGGCAATCAAAAAATGTATGGGAAAACCAATTGATAAAAGATTCGCCCCAAATTTCTGATTTATTAATAAAAGGAAGGATCAAGGCAATAGCCGCGATAGCAAAAAATCCAATAGAATAACCGGATGGCAAAAATATCAGATGATTAAAACCCCAGGTTCTTGAAGCCGGATACAGAAATGGTATTATTCTAATTAACACCAGAATAATAAGGGCAAAATATAAATACCAGAATTGTTTTCCTTTTTCAATCATGCAACCTAATTACCTTTGATTTTCATCTGATTTATCTGCCTTTGGAGATTATTCAATCCCACCGCGAGGATAGAATCCTCGCCTATTCTAATAGTCGCCTCATTAATATAATAATTGGCACTGTCATAGTTATTTTTTAGGGCATATGCATTTGAGAGCCAATAATAAGCAATCGGCAATGATGAGTCGACATATTTCATCCGCTGAGCATAAAAGATGCATGAATCGTACTGTTTAAAATATGTATGGACATAGGTCAGGCCCTCCAAAATAATAATATTTGAATCATCAAGTTGATATGCTTTTCGCATATCTTTAAATATGTTGTCATGTTGATTCAGATTCATATAGATCATGGCTCGTTCACGATAGACCTGTGAGAAATAGCGACGTAATTCAATGGTCCAATCAATATGTTTTAGGGCTCTATGATAGTCCCCTTTTAAAGAAAATAATCGAGATAGGGCTCGCTGGTAGCTGGCATCAAATTTATTTGGCTCAACCGACGCTAAAATTGATGAAGCCGACTCAATATCACCCTCATCCATGGCATCCATCGCCTCATTGCATTTTATTTCGGTCGGATAATTGGTATGATACAGGTATCCCAGTTGTCTTGCATTGTTGTCATCGCCTAATGCTTTATAATAATCATAGAGAATGATCATCCCCGCGATAGTTTTTTTAGAATCAAGTTTTATAAGTTTTTTTACATATTCTGCAGATGAGTTTTCATTGAGATTTGTCAATAGGTATGGCAAAGGCGAGATAATTAATAATATTACAATCGGAAGCATTAGTTTTCTAAATGAAATAAGAGCCGATTCCTCTAGGAGTGATATAAAAAGCAGAGTTAATGTAAATGGTGTTAGTGAGAACAGATCCCAGTCACGCGGCATCCCGAGTTTGGGATCTATTAAAAAAAGAAATAAAAACGAGCCAATAGTGGCTATGAATAAAAATGCCGTTATGTTTTGATTGAAAATAGAACCAATTTTCCTGATTGCTATTATTGCGAACAAGAAAAGCAATGGGACCAGAAGAATGAATTCATTAAATATATCAACGAGATGTGCCGGGCTGAAAATAGCATAACCTGGATCTATCGGTTTGCCACTAAACAATGACAAAAACATATCCTCAATATAAAGGTCGGTTGTGTACTTATATACAACGGCGGCGATAACGCCAATTGTCGCTATAATTAGAACTGACCAAATAGTCTTTTTAAATCGTCGATAAAATATCAACCCCCTGCCGGTGCATAGTGAGGCATAAAGCGCGGCCGGCAGAATAATTGCTAATTGCATATGGAAAACTATACCAATAAGTAGAATTATCCAGCCGGTGATTAATCCCCGGCCCTGAGTAAGGTATTTGATGAAAAAATAGAGCGTACTGATAAAAAATGCCCAGATAATATGATAATATTCGGCATAACCAAAAAACATTAAAAGAAGGCCAGATAGAAATGATGAGACAAATATCAATATCCGTTTGGTTTTGTCTTTTGTAATGACACGACATATTAGGAAGAAAAACCAAATAGTTATTAAGCCGGAAACAATCGATACTATTCTAAACGCGAGTAACGCCCCTGCTTCATCGGCACTACCAATTAACGATTTAACCATAATCATAAATTTGGCAATACCGATCTCACTCCATTTAAAGATACCAACTTCGTCCCATTTGAAAAACATTCCGGTTGCGGGAGAAAGGTTTTTAATCAAGATATAGCAGTCTCCGAGAAAATGAGTAGGCATCACAAAAATTGTAAAAACAATAGCCATAGTTAAAATTAGAGCTAATCGATTAATTAGCGATCTCTTGCTATCAAGAAAGATAACAGTGAATTGTTCGGTCAATTGTTCGCCAAATAATTTGGTTTTATTGATAAATGGCGATAATAGCACAATTACCGCAATTATAAAAAATCCGATAGAAATATAATCGTGCAAATATAGCAGATGATCAAATCCCCAGAAACGCCCGGTTGGATCCAGAAATGGAACGATTCTTAATAATATTATTCCAACCAGAAAGAAATATATTATCCAGTAAAACGACTTTTCCGAATTATTTTGATTCTGTTTTTTCAATTTTATTTTACCAATTCATTTTTCTGCTGATTAATATATTGAATTCCTTATTGTTTTTCAATTTCATTAGTTCTGATATATAATCAATAATTTTACCAAAAATCCTGAAATCGTTTTATAAATAGAATCGTTATCAGTTGAAAAGAGAGAATAAACCAAAGCGCCGGTTTTAATTTATCCTTAAAACGATCCTGAAGCTCAGTTGAGACAAATAATAAAACTATCGGAATCATAAATATCCATAGACGTCCGACCTCACTTTTAGTTTTTCCAAAGATACCAAGCAATAAAAATATCAAAATAACTACTGCAAATAATAGATTACTCAGATTAAACTGTTTCTTAATTAATTCGGTGAATTTTTTATGACTACCTGCAAAAAACAAAATACTAATCGGTAATCCCATCCAGCAGACAAATTCTATATAATTCACAAAACCATATAAGGCAATATTTGATAAACTCGATTCCCATTGTTTCCAGGCCTGATGAAAAGCCATAGCGTTTTGATACCTGACAAAAACATTATAATCAAGCAGAAACCAGAAAAGCAGGTGGGCCGAAATCCAGCCAATGATTAATCCGGCAACAAATCTCCCGAGCGATTTAATTTTATTATCAGATGCCAAATCAGAATATATATATGATGCCCCAAACATCAATCCAAGAGGTATAATCGGTAAAAGTGAAAATGAGAAATAGAGCGCAAAATAAATAAACACGCCAGATAGTATAGATAATATCATCTTATCTTTTTTACATCCGTTTAGAATCAATAACAACCCCGATATAAATAATAGAGGGTATAAAACCTGATCCAGATGTAAAGTAACCAGCGTTACACTTGGTATAAAAAGATAAAGGATACAGGGCAAATACGCGGCACCGGCCTTTAGGAATATTCGACTTATGTAAAACAGTGGAATTATAACCAGATAAGTTAACAATGGATATATATAGGCAGAAAAAGTAACCAGGGTTATAAAGTTTTGTTCTGGGTCACTATCCTCCTTAAAAATACTCGCCACTTCGAAAGTAAATACATAAAAAAGTAAATGGCCCGGGGGTTTGGTCTGGACAAACTTAAGTTCCTCAGTTTTTCCAATCGTTGATTCATAATTCATGGCAACTTTTTTCATATCTGGTGCCATCGCCGCAATTTTCACAAATTCTGAATGACCGGTAGTCACCATTCGTTGTCTGATGCCATCAATTCCCCGACCCTCCATATATCCAAAACCCATTTGGATGATATAGCCCATTATTATTATCAGCAGTAAATTTCGTTTATGGTTTTCATGATTCTTTAATAAATAAGAAATTACAAAATATAGTAGAATCGCCAATGGGACAATGAGCCATAATAGACTTAACGATTTGTCTGTATAGTTCATAAAGTGCCAAAAAAAGTCAGGGATTTTCTGAAACAGATTGATCTTAAATAATAAGATCATCCAATAAAGGATTGTGATAATCGCTATGGCACCGATCAGTATCCGATTTTGCATCTATTCTTTCTTATTATTCATATTGTACTTATCGACTACATTTTTTATGGCTGAGATATGTTCGGGCGTTGTTCCACAACAACCGCCAATTATATTAACACCAATATCCAATAATCTCTGACTTTGCCCAGCCATAAACTTTGGAGTCTCCGAATAGATAGCTTCGCCATTTTTTATTTCTGGTAGGCCAGCATTGGATTGAATAATAAGCGGAACGGTTGTATGTTTTTTAAATTCTGATGCAAGCTTTATCATATTTTCTGTCCCATTCCCACAATTGGAGCCGATAATATCGGCACCGGCCTCGACTAATTCTTTGCAGGCCTGCTCGACACTAACACCCATAATCGTAAAAAATCCATTGGGAGTTGGATCAAAAGTCATGGTTGATATAATCGGAACCGTCGTGGAAATTGATTTAACAGCCTCAATCGCAAGTTTTGCCTCACAGATATCGGTCATCGTTTCAATGCAAATAATATCTACGGCTTCATCAATCGCAACTTGTATCTGCCGCTTAAATGATGCCAGCGTCTCTTCAGGTTCGGTATCACCATATGGTTTAAGAATTCGTCCGGTAGGTCCGCATGAAAAAGAGAGATAGGCCTTTTCTCCAATAACCTTACGGACAGATTGGATAGCTTTTCTATTTATCTCTTCGGTTTTATCTTCAAGAGAATACAAAGCGAGTTTTAATGATGATCCTCCAAAACTATTTGTCTCAATCAATTCGGCGCCGGCATTAAAATAGGCTTGGGCAACATCCTCAAGAATCTCAGGATTATCAAGATTGACTTTCTCTGGGCATTGATCCATTTTAAGTCCTTTTCTAAAAAGCATAGTACCCATAGCACCATCGCCAAGAAGAACTTCACCCGATTTTAATCTTTCAAGAATATTTTTCATTTGATCACCATTCGATTTGCGTTTAGGCTTTTCCCAATAATCTTTTTACTGTTTCCACAGCGCTGATACCATCAAAACAGTAGGCATCGGCTCCAATTTCATTGGCATAATCTGAGTTCACCGGAGCCCCGCCCACAACAATTTTAACTTTGTCACAGATTCCCCGCGTTTTTGCCAACTCTATCACTTCTTTCATCCCAATCATTGTTGTTGTTAATAGAGCCGATATCCCGATTATATCCGCTTTTTCTTTTTCGGCGGTATCAATAAAAGTCTCCGCAGTGACATCCTTCCCCAGATCAATAACCTCAAATCCAGCCCCGCGAAGCATAATGCTTACAAGGTTTTTTCCAATATCATGCAGATCCCCTTTAACTGTGCCAACAACAATTTTACCAATTGAAGGGATACCATCTTTTATCATCAATGGTTTTAATAAGTCCATCCCGGCATGCATCGCTCGCGCCGATAGTAAAACATCGGGAAGAAATATTTTGTGGGCCTTAAACTTCTCCCCCACTACCGCCATCCCAGCGATCAGGCCATTATCAAGAATATCTTTTGGTTCTTTGTTTTCCTTGATTGCTTGTTGAGTAAGTCGTGCGACCGACTCAGTGTCTCCTGATTGCAGGCTTTTGGATAATTCCTCGTATATACTCATATAATAATCTTTCTATTTTAATAACCCATCAGTTTGAATTTTCACTTTTTGGATTCATTCGATTATTCACGGCATTGGCAATTATATTATATCTTAATGTATCATTGTTAATGTCAAAATAATAATATTGAAACTGATCAAAATCTTCCTTTATTCTATCGGTAGAATATTTTTCCATATTTGAAATATAATCATCGAGGTACAATTGAAAATCGACAAATTCTACTCCAGGGATATTTTTTAATTTGTTCATTAATCTGTTTTCATAATACTTAATCGGCATTGTTGTTCCATCAAAGGAAATGATACCAACAACATCGGGAGTAACCGGCGCGGTTTCAATAGCTATAAAATTAATTTTCCTTTTCAACATATATGATTCCGGCGCTCCTTTTTCATGGCCGATCCTTCCCCGATATTTAAGCGGTTGGTGAGCGACAAATTCATCGGTCAACCCGGCATGACATTCAATCGCCATTGGAGCCTCGGCGTAATATACCAACATCGCTTTAGCACCATAAAAACCTATAATGGCGTCAAGTCCATCAAGATATTTTTTTACTCTTGCACCGTCTATTTTCGCCTGTTCAATCTTCTCGGCTGGATAGTAAGTTCGTTCATCAATTATTCCACTAATGATATGATTTTCCGGAGAAAATTGGGCCCATCGAAATAAAACCGACAGCACTATAATTATACCAATACCAAATTTCATTACTGGTTTAATATTTAAAGAAGATAAAACTGATTCTAACAGAATAAAACAAATCGGCGTGATTGGAATAAAAAAGCGGGCAAACATAAAATCACCGCCAATACGAATCACATAAAATATGTATGGTACAATAAACAAAATTGACAATAACCACAGCCGGAATTTAGTCCCTGAAATCGACTTCTTTGTTTTTAGACGATCAAGCAATCGAATAGCTATAAACGCAACTGCCGGAAGCAGAAGAATCAGAGAATAATATGTCTTTATATATGTCCAGAAATATATAAAACCCTGAGAATACCATGAAAGATCTGCCGATTTGGCATAATACGTATTTGGGAACGGGTAGCCGTAATAGGAATAGCGTATTATCCAATATGGTATATAAATTATAACCAATGGAATTAAATAGTATATCAAATTTGGAATAGGTTTTTTGTTTTGCAGGAAAATATATGGTATCGCCATCATGTAAAATATCATCGCATCGGGACGTGTTAAAACCGCCAGCGTCAAAACAACTCCGGCCATAAGAAATGTTTTTTTAGATTCGGCAAAAATCAAAATTGCAAAGGCCGAGGTAACCAATGCTGTTACCCAATATGTTTCCAGACCAGAGGTTGCCCAGACCTGAGAATCATATTGTACGATAATTGCCAAAGCTGCTACTGGAAGTACAATAGTTTTTGATTTTGACTGGTTCGATATTTTTATTGATATATAAATCAGCAATAGGAATACAATGACGTATGAAATAAAAGAAACAGCTTGAGTAAAAAGAATCGGTTCCAAACCAATAAACATCGCCCCTGCAATCAAAATGGTCCAGAGAAAATTGGTGTACCCTTCAACAACCTCGCCGACATTAAAGACCAAGCCATTGCCATTAATCAGATTTTTTGCATATCGAAATGATATAAAAGCATCATCACATACCCAGGCCAATGAGATTGTTTGATATAAACCATATATTCCCACTATAGCAACAAAAGCCCAGATAAGTTTCTGCGTCAGATGATTCTCTGAAGGGCTATATTTATTTTCCTCTATCATATCTTATTCTCTGGATATGAAAAATCTCTCTTCTGACATGAATGATCAGCACAATCGGCACAAAAGGAATAATTATCTGAGAAATCGAATATTTCTTTTTTCCCTGCAATAAGAACTCCGCTGATCGATTTTATCGGTTCCATTAAAAAGTTCTCACTAAGTTTTATCCCTATTGTTTCCGGACTTATTAAATCAAATAGTTTTTTCTGGCCACTGATATGCCAACCACAATAACCAGGACTAAAACGGGTGACGACCTCAAAAGAATCAGAATTATTAGTTTCCCAATTTATAGCGCAGGATTGTTCAACAGATATTGTGGTGTTCTCTACTCCTTCTGAAGCGGCCGAATCTAGCATTGATGCCAAAGCATAATCATTTTGCTCAAAAAGTTCTGAAATTTTTTGGCAGATATCCTCTCCAATAGAAACAGCAAACAGAGCAAGTTTGTTTGATAATTTATAAATATCCTCAAGCGGTGTATCGTCATCATTTCTGCCATCGCCGAAATAAATAACCTCGAATTGCTCAACCGAAATTTCTTTTATCAAAGCCTTTGGCTTGGCCAATTGATTATAAATAGAAATTGATTTTTGGGCCAGCTCAATAATTTTTGGTTCCGGTTTTATATTGGATGGTATCCCCTGCGCTTTTAGAATGTCGCTCTCGCATGGACAAGTCTGTTGGATATCAATTTCAAAAACAGATAACATTCTTAAATCCTGGGAAGATTACTCATTCCATATTTTTTGGCTTCGGCTAACATCAGCTCAGTTAATTCGTTTTTTATCTCTTCGGACAATCCAATTGGTTCATATTCTGAGATTATTCGTTTGACTTCTGCTTCCGCTCGTTGGCCTATTGTCAAACTTCCTTCCTCCTGCCACCGTGATCTGTTGGCACGATCTATTACCGGGCCGGGGAAATGAATCTCTTCTGATAGGTAGCGTCGCGTATGATCAGAAATTAAAAGATGTTCATCTCTAAGCATCTCCTCAAATCTTGGTTGCGACGGGAAATCTTCTTTAGGTTCGATACCTTTTTGCATCCTGTTTACCAAACCGCAGATCTCATTATCAACCACCAGTTTTTCCAAACTAAAAACCGATTCAAAATCAAGCATCCCGGGACCAGAGACATTATTGATGCCGGACAAAGCCGCCAATGTCGCGCCCATTGATGTTTCCAATCCGGCCTGGGCATCGAGAAGCTTGGAATCACTGAGACTGATATATGCTTGCGTAGGTATCTTAAGATATTTGCCGATTTCATTGATGGAGCAGTCAATCATCATCGTTCCAATCGCACCCATCGGAGTTGTTTCATAACGAATATCAAATATAGCCGGAGAGCCGCCATACAAAATCGGTGTCCCGGGGTTAGCCAGTTGACTAATCGCCATACCCGCCAATGTTTCGGCGGTATGCTGAACCAGTGTCCCGACCAAAGTTACCGGTGCCATAAATCCGGTTAGCGGCATTGGGACGATCTCAATCGGGATGAAATATTGGGCGCAATCAATCACGTTTTGTGAGCTCACATTGCCCCATTTTAATGGCGATGTTGGACAAGCTGAAAAAACTGTTAACGGTTTTTCGGCAAGCTTTTCTTTTGTACCGCGAATAACTAACTGAAGATTTTTCATTATTTCAAAACCCTCAATTGAAAAAGCACCGGTTACAATCGGTTTTTCACAAAATAAAAGGCTGAGATATAAACGATAGCTGTCGGAGATTTTGCTATCAACATCGGATGGTACCATACAGGTTGATTGAGAGTTAATAAAATTCATCTGACTCATCAGTTGCGCGAATTGAATATAATCATCAGTGATTGGCTGGTGTGTCTGACCCGTTTTATTATCAAGAATATTTATAGCCGATGAGCCGGGTGTAAAATTGACATTAAATCCGGAAAGATCGATTGCTTCTTTGCCAAAAGAATTATAAAGCTTAAATGATGATGGTGTCGATTTAAGTGTCTTATCGATTATATCGGGTGTATAACAAACTCGATTTTTAGAATTATCAAATTTGGCCCCATTATCAGTGAGCAATTTGACGGCATTATCATTCTGGACCGCGATACCCAGGCCACAAAGCAGATCTCTGGCTTCGCTGATTATTCTTTCTATTAGTTCATCGGATAAAAACCGTAATTTGGGTCGCACAGAAAAAATTCCTTTTTATTTTCGTTCCCTATAATTCTAACTGAAGAATGGTTATCTATCGAGCCTTTATCTCACCTTTGAGAAGCTTTTTTAGCCCTTCGAAGCTGCCTTTCCAGACGGCATCCTCGCCGGCCATCAGAGCCACAATTGTTTTATCCTCAACGCTTACTTCCATCACAAGTTCTTCATCACCGATTTTAAAAACAGCCTCACCCCACCGCTCAGATGGCACACCGGTAACTTCGCAATCAAGATCGGTTCGTATCTCTCCGGTCATCCGTATTTCGGTCATTTTGTCTCTCCCACTCAATTTAACTTCCATTCCACTCAATAATTGAACAAAATATTCATAAGGTATTATAAGCCATAAACTAAAGGAAAATGAGCGATTTTACAAGAGGATTTTGGAGTGATATCTTGTTAGAATATATTTAAATAGCGGTAAGGGGAATCGAACAGACGTCACCTGTTTCAGCCACCATCCGGCTTCTTATTAAACAATTACAGTGCAACTCCTTGATTCCCATGAAATTCCAATTTTTATTTGGTTTTATTTGTTTGTGTTTGTTTTTACTTGTTTTGATATCAATTTGGCACAAATCTGGCACAAGAATTTGAGTCCGCCTTTATTCATTCGAATAAGAGTTCACTATATCAAATTACATATAGTAGAATCAACAAGAGCAAATTCAATCAGGTTTTCTATTGTGTAAATAGCATACCTTTAATAATTTTGATTTTTATGTGTTTATATTGGATTAACTTCTATTGACTTTCATCTTATCATTTATCATCTATAGATTTGTATAGAGTGAAGGAAAATACAAACGGGTATTTTTAATTATGTTGACTATTCCATAGAGGCAGATAAGCAATAAAAATGCAAAAACCTAATAAGAAACATAATGTGATAGAATCGAGCGCTAGCCTTGTTTCATTATCCCGCAAAATATTACTTTGTGCCAACAAGGGCTTATCCAGAAAAATATTTAGATCAGAAATCCTGAAATTATTGATCAGTGAATGTAAATGTGATTCGATTGAATTGCGTATCATTGAATATGGAAAGTTATGGCTAAGCGAATACTCAACTAAAAATGAATTTTCGTTTTCCTTATTGAAAAAGGAATGTCGAGTAGATAAATCAGGCAAAATTGTTCCAAGCTTAGATATTGATTCTGATCTCGAAAGCATTTATCAGGATATCTATTTGGGCAGATACAATACATCACTTCCTTATTATACAAAAAATGGAAGTTTTTTCACAGGCAACACTGAATTACCTTTAGAATTGAGTTCAGAAACCTGTAAATGGGCAGGTGGTCGAAGTATAAACATTAACTGTGGATTTAAATCAATTAGTGTAATTCCTCTTATAATCGATAAT
>JAAERC010000766.1 GCA_024230695.1 Candidatus Zixiibacteriota bacterium | reverse complement strand
CCTTATCACAATGGCGCGAAAATGCAAAGGGATGAATAGGGGCCTGAATATCATGCCGCCTGAAAAATTTCTTGATTTTTCATATAATATGGGATAGATTTAAAGCATGTTTGAACTTAAATGTAGCATTTAGGTGTTATAATGGAAACGTTGGGAAGCGATACGCGGATGAGTTGATTAAGGTGTATCTTAAAGACGGGTCCGTGAAGTACATTTGTATTTTTATCCATGTCGAGGTGCAGGGAACAAAGGTCGTTAAATTCGAGCAGCGGGTGTATATCTATAATTACCGTATTTTCAATCAACACCTGGATAAAGGGGTCGAGGTCGTCAGTCTGGTGATTTTAACCGATGAGGATAAAAATTATCGCCCGGATGAATATCATGTCGGTCGCTGGGGATTCGACCTCCGGATGAAAATTCCCCTGGTGAAGCTTATCGATTATCGAGATAACGAAGAATTGGCGAAAAAATTGGAGACGTCCACGAACCCGATGGCGATGGTGGTGAAAGCCCAATTGAATTCCTATGACGCGAAAAAAAGCGACAACAATAAAAAGTACGACGTCAAACGGGATTTGATCAGGCAATGCTATAAGCGGGGTTATAAAAAGAAACAAATTCATACACTCTTAAAGTTTATGAATTGGATTATCCGTCTGCCGGAAGAATTTGAGATGCGGCTCTCCGATGAAATCGCAAAGATCGAGGAGGAAGAAAAAATGCCTTATGTAACCACTTGGGAAAGAATCGCAAGAAAAGAAGGGAAAGAGGACGGGGTGAAAGAAGAAAAGAGGAAGACCGTCATAAATCTATTAAAAGAGGGAGTGGATAAAAAAATTATCTCCAGCGCTACTGGATTTCCTATAAAGAAAATTGAAGAACTGGCCGCGG
>JAAERC010000765.1 GCA_024230695.1 Candidatus Zixiibacteriota bacterium | reverse complement strand
AATACCAGCCAGAATATTATTTTTGTTTATTAATTTATTTATTATCTCTTTGGCCGGAATCGGAGTCTTAATTGCCACTTCACGAATATAATCACCTTTGAAGTATGGTTCAAAGCGGTCTAATGCAAATATTTTTTGGGCCACCCGATGAGTTTTATCCATCGAAAGCAAGGCAACCTTTTCAAGTCCCTTCTTACCCATTAGTGTCATATAAACAAGTGCCGTAGTGGCACAAAGAGCCTGATTGGTACAAATGTTCGAACTTGCTTTATTACGTCGAATATGTTGTTCACGAGTCTGCAGTGTTAATACAAAACCCGGTTTACCATCGGTGTCAACCGTCCGTGCCACCAAACGCCCGGGAATATTTCTGATAAGTTTTTCCTTGACCGCAAAAAAGCCAAGCAACGGTCCACCAAAATTAAGCGCTATCCCCAGTGATTGACCTTCGCCGACAACAATATCAACGCCGCAGTCCGCCGGTGTTTTCAGAAGCAACGCCGAAATCGGATCAACAACTGCTATTAAAAAACCACCAGCCTTATGAATCATCTCGCCGGCGTCTTCAATATCCTCAAGAAGCCCAAAGAAATTAGGCTGAGATAACAAAACACAGGCCGTCTTATCATCAATACTACTTTCCAATTTATCAAAATCGATTTTGCCATTTTTCTGAGGAACTAAAACGACCTCAATATCACGACCGGTAAGATATGTATCAATAACCTGCCTGAACAATGGATTAACCGTTTCTGAAATCACTACTTTTGATCTTCTTTTACTGCCCGCCGACATTATAATCGCCTCTGCCGCCGCCGATGCACCATCATACATAGAGGCATTGGCAACATCCATTCCGGTCAGCCTACAGATACAGGTTTGAAATTCATAAATAGCCTGCAAAGTTCCTTGAGCAACCTCGGCTTGATATGGGGTGTAGGCGGTCATAAACTCTGGTCGTGAAATAATTGAATCAACGGCTGATGGAATAAAATGATCATAGACACCTCCGCCGGCAAAAATTGAAAGCGAAGAATTATTACGATTGGCTGTTTGCTCAATTTCTCTGAGAAGTTCCATTTCGGACAGAGCTGGAGGAAGATTTAGGGCACTTTTTAGTTTTAGATTTTCCGGTATTGGCGAAAAAAGGTCGGCAATAGTATCAAAACCTAATTTATCCAGCATCTCCCGACGATCTTCATCGGTATTGGGAATGTACGGCATATGTTTAAAAAATAACCTATTTAATTAATTCTTGATATTCATCGGATGAGATCAATGACTCTAATTCACTGGAATCAGATAACTCAATTTT
>JAAERC010000764.1 GCA_024230695.1 Candidatus Zixiibacteriota bacterium | reverse complement strand
CACCATTTTGGTGATAATCGCCCGGCATTTTTCGATATCCTCAATCGCTTTGGGAGAGAATTCTACTGTTTCGTTATTACGCGCGATATCGCGCAGTTTTTCTATAGTAAAGCTTTTGCCGTCAAGTTGTATCATAATTTCAACTCCAATAATTTAATTATTCAAATAGAAAGCATCAAATAGAGTAGGCTTTCATCTATTCTTCCCCCTAATATAATAAATAATATATTCTACGGGTATCTTATTCTGCGGGTGTGTTTTGCATTTAAAAGCAACTTGGATGTAGATAAAAGATTATTAGTGTTTTGGGATGACATAAAATTCTTTGCGTTAATTAAATATTTAGTTATAGGATTCGGCAATCCTACAACACACTAAATATATTTTGTCGGATTTCTCCGCTTCGCTCCGGAACACGACCTACGAATTTAAACCACCGGGGCTTTTTCTCCGGTGAGGATTTCTTTAATCCTGCTTAAGACTAAGTCGTTGCTTTCTATTCCAACATTTATCTGATGCACTTCGGTGCCATCAAACAATCTATTAAAAAATCTCTTCTGCAATCCTTCACGTTCGCTATTCCGGACCAAGATATGTTGATTTAAGAACGGGTGCGAACGGAATCCTGTGGAATTTGCGGCATCCTCCAACGCCATCATCGCCGATTCTTTATTAAGCCGTTCGTCAAACGGAGCGGCGGCATCATTACGCAAT
>JAAERC010000763.1 GCA_024230695.1 Candidatus Zixiibacteriota bacterium | reverse complement strand
GCAATATCCGCAAGAGTTATATTTCGATGCTCCAAATAACCGGCTTGTTGTTTGTTCGTGGGCCAAAAACGCACCTATTGTTGCCGTGGATGTAATCACCGGGGCCATTACATCTTTGGTGTCTGATAATGTTGCCTGGCGCGATGGTGTTACGATGGATCCCGATGGAAATATTTATACGGCAAGTGAGGTATATGGGGTGGTGACTATGTTTGAAAACACATTTACACAACCACCAGTAACAATTATTGGGGGGTTGGCAGGGCCATCGGGGTTGGAGTTCAACTGGAGGGATTCTGTTTTGGTGGTTCCCGTCACCGATATTGATACGGTGTTATTTCTTTCCATGCATGATTATGACGAAGATGATGTCTATGATTTTAAAGACAATTGTTTTGATATTCCTAACTTCGATCAGGCTGATAATGACGATGATGGGGTTGGCGATGCCTGCGATAATTGCCCGGAGACTATTAATAGTGAACAGGTCAATTCTGATAATGATATATTAGGTGATGCCTGTGATAATTGTCCCCAAGTTGATAATTTAGATCAGATCGATAGTGAGGGAGATTTGGTTGGCGATGCATGCGATAATTGCCCTGAGCATGTTAATCCGGGACAGGAAGACAGTAATGGAAATGACGTTGGCGATGTTTGCGATTATGTTTGCGGTGACATTGATGGTACACCAGAGATCAATATTCTTGATATTGTATTTTTAATTAATAATGTTTACAAAGCGGGCCCGGACCCTGATCCTCTGGAATCAGCTGATGTTAATCATGATTTACTCATCAATATATTAGATATAGTACACCTGATTAATAACGTCTACAAGGGTGGCGCAGAGCCAGAATGTGTGGTTTGGTGACCAATGACAAAAACTAATATTTTATTCTTGGCTTTCCTACTGCTAATTTTGCCGCTGGGACTTAGTTCTCAAAATCTAATAAATGGAGCCGATTGCGCCACTTATGATATCGCTAATGATAGGTATTTTATCTCAAATTGGTATGATGGCACGATAGTTGAAATTGATAATGAAGGAAACCATAGCTATTTTGCATCAGGTCTGGGGATTTCAAATGGTACTCATATTCTTGGGGATACTCTTTATTCAACTGGTGGATTTAATTATCTCGATGCCTGGGATCTGACTACGGGCAGTCGATTATGGCGCAAATATATAGGGGGATCAGCTCAAGTCGATGGTATTACTGCTGATAATTCAGGAAATATTTTTATAACAAGTTATTCGGGCGGCCCAGGAACTTCTGGCGATCCGCATATTTATAAATTTAATTTATCAACACAAACAAGCGAATTATATGTTTCATCAGGATTAGATGAAATACCATCTGACTTATATTTTGACGAAGCAAATAATCGTCTTTTGCTTGTATCATTTGATATCCCGGGAAGAGTACAGGCGATTGATTTATCAGATGCTTCTGTTTCCACCGTTGTAACAACACCATATGAGAAACTAAGTGGAATCGAGAGGGATATCGACGGGAATTATTACATTTCCTGCAAAGCTGGACAAGTCTTTAGATACGACAATGATTTTACTAATCCGCCAACTTTAATTTCATCCAGCCCTACTGATCCATGCGCTCTCGGCTACAATCCGGTAGACAATATTTTGGCCGTTCCTTATTTTGCTGACAATCTATTAACACTTATTCCACTGATTGATATCGACGGCGATGATGTTCTGGATTATCAAGATAATTGCATTGATGATGCAAATTCGGATCAAGCTGACACTGATGAGGATGGCGTAGGAGATGCCTGTGATAATTGTCCCCAGGTTGATAATTTAGATCAAATTGATACCGATGGAGATTTGATTGGTGATTTCTGCGATAATTGCCCTGAGCATGTAAACCCGGGACAGGAAGACAGT
>JAAERC010000762.1 GCA_024230695.1 Candidatus Zixiibacteriota bacterium | reverse complement strand
GATATTGAAAAAGCTCTGGCTGATATTAAAAATGCCATAGATCAGATAAATTCATTCCCTGTAGATGCTGAAAAACCGGTCATCTTTGAGCAAAAATTTCGCACCCGGTCTCTATCGGTTGTGCTGTATGGTGAAACTGATTTATATAATTTAAAATATATCGCCGAACAGTTCCGGGATGATCTGATTGCTATGCCTGAAATATCTCAGGTAAATATTGAGGGACTACCCGACTTGGAGTTTTCTATTGAGGTCTCAGAAGCAGATCTCAGACGGTACAATCTCTCGTTTAATGAGATCTCCTCCGCCGTTAGAACCGCCAATATTAATATCTCGGGCGGTAAATTTGAGACTGCCGATGAAGAGATACTTATCCGTGCCTATGGGCGTGAATATAAGGCCGAAGAACTTGGCGGTATTGTTGTCAGGGGGGGCTCAGATGGAACGCTGATATACTTGAAAGATATCGCCACTATTAAAGAGCAGTGGGAAGATACACCTGACAAAAGATATTATAATAATCAAAATGCTCTGATTCTTAATATTGACCAAACCAAAGATGAGGATATTCTTAAAATAGCCGACTTGACCAAAGCCAAATTGGAAGAGTTTAAATTGAACAATGGTGCCGTCAAAGCCGAGGTTTTGGATGATCGCACAATTCCATTAAGACAAAGAATAACCCTCTTAACCAAAAATGGAATTATCGGATTATTGTTAGTCCTGACCGCATTGGGATTTTTTCTTAATTTACGATTATCATTCTGGGTCGCAGTCAGTATTCCATTCTCATTTGCCGGTATGTTTGTAGTTGCTGCATTTTGGGGAATTACGATAAATGTAATCTCGCTTTTTGGGATGATTATTGTTGTTGGTATTCTCGTTGATGATGGAATTGTTGTCGGCGAAAATATATTCGCCCACTATGAACGAGGCAAATCGGCTATCAGAGCGGCGATTGATGGTGCAACTGAAGTTGCGGCACCAGTTTTTACATCGATTGCTACCACGGTAATAGTGTTTATGGCCTTCTTCTTTTTGGATGGAATGATTGGAAAATTCATGTGGCAGATGGCGCTGGTGGTGATTGCATCATTGATATTTTCATTAGTCGAAGCATTTTTGATTCTTCCGTCGCATCTGGCCCATTCGAAAGGGTTAAGCTCCCACGAAAGCGATAATAAACTTAGAAAGAAAATTGAAAAATCAATTAAGTACCTGACATATCAAATATACTCTCCCCTGTTAAAAGCATCACTTAAATATAAATGGATCACGATTGTAACACCCGCGGCATTGATGATGATAACAATCGGTTTGGTTAAGGGCGGTCTTATTGGAGTAACATTTTTTCCAAATGTTGATGGTGATACG
>JAAERC010000761.1 GCA_024230695.1 Candidatus Zixiibacteriota bacterium | reverse complement strand
TTTGATTTTGATTTTGATTTCGATGATGACGATCATCATGTTATTCATTTTGGTGATTTTCATAATTTTAAGTATTGCAACAACATGGATATTGACATTGAGGACGGAGAAGTTTATATAACTCATTCGGGACATAGATCTGGGACTGTTAGAATTACAGATGATTACTCATTATATGTTAATGGAAAACATATAAAAACCAACAGCGAGCAAAAAAGGTTAATTGAGGAATTTTATAATTCGGCTGAGAAACTACAAAAGTACGCCAAAATTATTGGGGTTAAAGGAGCTGAAATCGGTATTGAGGGGGCCAAAATCGGTATTAGCGCAATTGGCGGCTTGTTTAAGCTGATCCTTCCCGGCTATGACACAGATGATTATGAAAGAGATATTGAACGAAAATCAAAAGGCATCGAATATAAGGCTTCACTTCTCGAAAAAGAAGCCGACGCACTGGAACATATTGCGTATGACATGGAAGATATTGCCGACGAATTAAAAGATGAAATCCCTGAATTGCAAAGG
>JAAERC010000760.1 GCA_024230695.1 Candidatus Zixiibacteriota bacterium | reverse complement strand
TCCACCCATATAATAGTAATTAAGATTACTCAAATATCTATTCTCTGTTGATTGAAACCGATTCTGAGATTCATCCAACTTACCTTTTGAGTCTTCCGTTGATTTCCGAACCGAATTTAACCGATTATTTAATCGTTTTAAGACCGCCTTGTTGGCCGATGCCTGCTGATCATAATTATTGATTGCCTTTAAGACTGATTGTTCTACACCCTTTAATGAGTCAAGAGCCTTTTGGCTTTTATCCATATCATCTTTGATTTTTTCAAGTTCCTTTTTCTGATCCAGAATATTATCTGATTGGGCATAGACATTTAAAAATAGAATAAACAACAGCAGACCGGCCAAAATTGATATTTTTATTATGTTTCTCGACATATTTAAAGCTCGCGTCTGATTCCGAGGTATCCGCCGATCAAACCAATCAACGAACCGGCCAGACAAAAATAAAATTGCTCTACTGTCGGCGGAAGCAGAATATCAATATTCCTGAAACTGAACAAATCGACACCATACGAAATTACAATCCATCCGGCTATCGAACCCGCCAAGGCGTAAAATATTCCTTCCAATATATAAGGCAAAGCCAGAAAACCGGGGGCCGCCCCCAGAAGCTGAAGCTGAATTAATTCCTCACTACGAGTCCGTGCCGACAAAACAATAAACTGAATAATATTTAATATCACCGCCACCGCTATTACGATCCCAAGCAAAACCAAGATATCAGACACAATCAATTTTGTATATTCAGCCTTCATCAACCAGCTATTAGGATAGTATATATCTGTCACTCCGGCCATCCGATGAAAATCACTATTAAGCATATTCAGGTTGTCGCTGTTCAAATAATTCGGCTCAAAAGAGATTATCATTGAGCGTGGTAATGGATTATCTTCAAATCCTTCAAGAAGATCAACCCCCATCATATCCTTAAGTTTTCTACTCGCCTGGTCGCGCGTTATATATTCAATAGACTCAATACCATCCAGCGAGCCAATCGTCTCTCTTATTATAGATATTGTTGAATCAGGGATTGAATCATCAAGAAAAATCTCGATATCAATCTCTGAGATTATTTTATCATAATAATTATTCGTTGTTAACGATGTTATCCAGACAAGATTAAATAAAAGAAATAACAAAAATAATGAAAGTATTGACCCCAACCCGGCCATCGGCCGGCTTATTATATTGCCGAAAAATTTCCTGAATATATATCCCAACTTGCTCATATTAGAGCCCCGTTTTTAAATCTGAAATTTAACGCATCAGGAATTCCAAGCCTGTCTGGGTTACTTGTTAATATCACCATACTATGTCCGGCCATTGATAACCGTACCAAAAGCTGTTTTATCTTCTCGGCAATTTTATCATCAACCCCTGCCAGCGGTTCATCAATGAGAAGCAATGGCTGGTCCGCTATAATCGCCCGCGCGAGCATTGTCTCGATTTTCTCTCCCTGCGAAAGTAAACCAGCTTGTTCATTTCTTTTTCCAATTAATTCAAACCTGCTAAGAACCTGCTCGATTTTACTTTTCTGAAACGAGACTGGTTTTTTATTCAGAATCAGCGGATGAAGCAGATTCTCGTAAACGGTTTGATATGATATCAAATTAAAAACCCCGCCGACACCGCCGATCTTTTTCCTGATATTTGCCAACTGCCAATATTTATTCTTCTTTATAAATTGTCCAAAAACAAACACCGAGCCAGAGTTCGGACTCAAATCACCAATAATAAGTTTAACCAACTGCGATTTACCGGCACCGGTCGGACCCGAGATAACAGCCGTTTTCCCTTCGGGCAAACTTAAATTCAATCCCTCGAATATCGTCTTACCGTCATAACCGGAAAGGCCGACATCAACTAATTCTATTATACTTCCAGATATTTCCATATTTCTTATACAATTTTTTAATTCTAATATTAAACATATCACTAATATTTTATTATTTCAACATTAAATCATTCCATATTAAATCAAAATCATTTTATAAGACAACCAAGATAATCGAAAAATGGCTTGACTTGGAGGAAATTTCAAACAAAATTGATAATTGTGAAATCTCAATTCGACTACAACTATAAAGATATACTTTTGGCGCCAGCCAAAGCGCTGAAAGCCAAAAAAATATTACTCTCTTCGATTTTTATTATCTTGGCTCTGATACTATTTTCCTGTAATGCATATATGGCACTAATAATTGATGGTTCATCTGTAAAAGAGATTTATGACACACACGGCTTACTGCCAATCAATGGTTTTATATTCGATTCTTTTACCGCCACATTTTTTTATTTTCTTGGCCCGTTACTGGCCATTTTTTCTCTTATGATTGGAATAATGTCGATCGCTATTATAGATTTTGAGAACCTGCGTGGTAATCTGTTTTTATCATTTATTCAATCAATAAAATTCTGCCTGAAAAGAATCAAACAGCTTTTTCTTTCAGAATTAGTAATAACATTATTTATAGCGATGATATTTGTGATGGGATTTATTGTCGGGCTGATAACAAAGATTCCATTTATCGGCGAATTTCTGTATTCAGTCTTTTTCTTCTTTCCAAATTTTATCGTTGCGCTATTCACAACATTGGCAATTTTTATTCAGATACTGTCGGTTTTGATAATGCCAACCGCCGTTGCCGCGGATATCAAAAAAGAAACATTTCGCTCGATTGTTGAAACATTCCTGACGTTCACCCAACAGCCAGTCAGATGGATTTTATACACAGCATATTCTTTTATCACCGCCAAAGTAGCTTCGTTTGTTTTTGCATATTTTGCTTATCGGGCAGTACAACTATTAATATTTATGACCAAACTTGGCGGGGGGGCAAAAATCGATCAATTAATTTCCTCAGGTTTAAATCATCTTCCGTTTAACAGTCCAATCGTTTCGTTTATCACAAACATATTCCCCGGAATAAATTTTGG
>JAAERC010000759.1 GCA_024230695.1 Candidatus Zixiibacteriota bacterium | reverse complement strand
GGAAAGATGGAATAAAAGCGCATTTGGTTATTAATGAATTCGAAGCTGATATTGTACGTAAAATATTTTATTGGCATGCCTTTGGCGCTGAGATAAAGTACCCCCTTTTTGCTGAGGAAAGTTAGCATTTTTAATGTTATCGATAATACCATTATGTTTCTCCGGTGGTTTCATTCCGCAGTGTTTTGCCCATAAATTCATTAAATATTAATATGTGAAGGATTTATTGATAAGTTAATTTCAACAAGCAGTTAAATAATGTTGTTATTTTATTAATGAGAGTATTTAAGGAGTTGTATTGTTATATAAAATGCGTATTGTAATTAAGACGCTTGCGAGTTATATCGGATTGATATAGCACTTTACAAATATTAATTATAACACCTATCCTGTCTATACCTTGTATACAGTACAGGTTATTTTTTATCAGCCGCCCAGAGGATGTTTTTATTTCTAATGCTGATACAGTTAGTCATGTTAAAGACAGTGCAATTTTCAGTAATACGATCAATAAGGGCAGCCGACATATGGGCATCATTGATAAATTCATCCCACTCATCAAATCCATGCTGGGAAGTAATAATAGTACATGTTTTTTTGTGTCGGAGCTTAATGAGTTCAAAGAACAATCCTGATTTTTCTTTGTTCAAGGTTGAGTACCCCACTTCATCAATGAGCAGACAATCGATTGAAACAAGGCGTTTGATAGTTTTTATTTCACTATGGTCAGCAATAGACTGAAATAGTTGTCTCATAAGGGTGTTAAAGTCAATGAATAATCCTCTGTATCCCAGATTAATAGCATTTATAAGAAATGCGGTAGCCAGCCCCGTTTTTCCACATCCCGTTGGCCCCAAAAATAAAAGTGCCTGCGAATCATCCATATATCGCATCGAGTCATAGAGTTCCATAATCAGTTTTTTCTTGAGTCGCTTTTGTAGATTAAAGGGAAACGTTTCCATAACCAGCAACTCAGGTATTTTTGCCGTTTTAAGACGAGCCAGTCTTTTATGCTCCACTTTGTATTCATATTCACGTTCAATAACATTTGTAAGAAACCGATGATATGATATTTTTGCTTTACGTGCCTGATTAAGAACATTAGTATATTCTGAAGACAACAATTTTAATCCTAAAAATGTTAGCTTTTTTTCAAACGATTCATTCATATTTTGTATTGGGAGGGCTGTTTTCCTGGACAAAACACCCATCCTGGTACTCCTTTCTTTTTTGATACTCATGTTTCTCTGTAATATCAGGGCTATGCTTCATACATCCCTGAATGACCTGTGAAGCTATTGCATGCACCCTGTCTATTGAGTTTACTTGATACTCAAATGCACGATGTATGATTTGGATAAAGAGCGTTGTAGATGTTCTTTTCTTCATGGTATATAGTTGACGAATAAACTTTGGCTTTAATGCGATGTTACTCTTTTTTGATTTTACGAAATCGATATATTGGGCTATAATATTATCTTCCTGACGAAGAATTTTTTCCTCATTGTAACATCCCTTTTTACGATTGTTCGGCTTGTAGTGTGGAAGCTTCGGTATATTTTTTGGTACGAATACTTCATTTTTAATTTCTTCATCAGGTAACTCATAACTGATCAACAACTTCTTTTTTTCGAAGAAATCAATGTGTTTGGCATATTCAATGACTTTAATACGTTTTCCCACGGTTTTGGGAACCCAATAAAAGTTTGAATTAAAGGCTATATACCCGTAATTATCTACTAACCGTTCATGTGGTCTGTATGGAGAACTGATATACTGAGAAAGCTTGACTAAGAAAGATATTTCAGTTTCAAAAAGCCGTATCGGAACCAGTCCTGTCTTTGATTGTGGTCTTTGGGCAAAATGCTGTGTTGACCATATAAATGCCTGTTGGTTTAAATCTTTAAGTGATGTAAATGTTCGTCCGGGTAAAAAGTTGGTCTCAACGGTTCGAAAATTACGTTCTTTTCCGGCTTTCCGGTTAGCATGGCCTATTGCATGAGCAAACCAGCTGAAACCATATTGTTTGCTGAAAGCAACCATTTCCGCACTAAAATGAGCATTACTGCCACTCCCATAATCGATAGCAAGGCTGGTGTTATCAATGATACATGTTTTTGCACTATACCCCCAGAATCGCAGAGCTTCATCGCAAAAACATTTCATCACAAAACGGTTGAAATGACGATAAAACTTTACATAGCGCATCTTTGAATAACGAAGATATATGCCACTACACACAAGACGTCTTTTCTTAGTACCGATGAGTACCTTATATACAGTTGTGTCATGCTGCATTTCTTCGCCGGGAATGTCGGGATAGTGATCACATCGATCTTTCCTTTTTGAGCCCAGGCCAATTTCCCGAACCATATTGGTTAACGTGGAATAACCAAGACGTATACTATATTCCTGGTCGAGTATCTCATGTATACGTTGTATATATCCATCACATCGCTGGTAAAGAGAACGAAGAAGCTCTTCATCCACGGTAATTTTATCTTTACGGGATGCTCTTTCACGTATTTCACCCGATGAAATTAATTTTCGTACCGTTTTTACCGTTGTTTTAAAAAAGCGAGCAAGTGATTTTTTACTTTTCCCCTCTCGGTAAAGAGCCAGGAGCGTTTCCTGTTTTGCGGCATTGAGCATATACACCCTGTATCCGTTGAAGTAAACGGTCTAAATAATGTAACATCTTATGGTCAAATGTCTCATTATCCTTGGTATTGATTGTATTCATGAGTTCTTGTAAACGATCCAATGTTGAAAGAATACTCTCACCTGAGGCATTGTTTTTTTTGAGCATCTTCAACGTCCAGTTAATATTTCCGGCATGTACCTGTTCTCTCATATCGTCATTACCACTAAAATAAGCATCACATAACAACTGAATGTCACGGGTACTCAAACCATTGCCACTTACCTCAGTGACAAATCTTTCTACCTGTGCTAATTCTGATTTTACGCGCGTAAACTTGCGTAAACCGTACATATACACCCGAACGGGAAATAAACCTGATACT
>JAAERC010000758.1 GCA_024230695.1 Candidatus Zixiibacteriota bacterium | reverse complement strand
CCAAATTTATTAAGATAGCGGGCAATTTCTTCAAGGAAAAAGGCGTTTAATTTGAAATTATCTTTGAGACTTCTTTCTTTTAATAAAAGAGGCATCAGATAGTTTTCAAAATAAGGAACGTCCTGTTTAACCGTTCTGAGTCCACGACAATAAGAAAATGCCTTATTGGATTGACCATCGGTATCAGCCTCAGACTCAAAATAGGTAATCAAAATCTGGACAGTTATCTCGCGAAGATCTGAATCGGCCAATGGTGTTGCTTTTATTTTATCGAGAAAATTAAGATCAACATGAACCGCCTCATCCCGCTGTTGGCGCAAAGTATTAAAGACCGCCGAAACACCATTATAGGTTTGCAGAAATGCCTCGGTCTTAAATTCCGATTGCCGGTTCTTGTAAATATCGAGATAATTAAAAAGGTCGTTTATATATGATTCAATCTCAGCCGCCATCTGTTACATCCTACTTTTACAAAGTATATATTATAAGGTCAGTTTTACCTAAATCGGTAAATTTATCTGTATCTCCAGCTCCTCGGAAAATTAATGTTATTTGTTGCACCGCTTGTGACTGAAGCATGTCCTGCGGATGCAGAGCTATTTTGTTCCCAAAAGTTGTTCCATCAATATCAACCGGATCGGTTTCGCCCAATCCCCGGGCTTCATTCAGCCCAAGTCTGACCTGCATACTGGCCCAGCCGCTGGCACCAAATAAATCTTTTGACATCAAAATAACAATATCTGATACCGGGACCGCGTTGGAAATTGATACCATTAAATAATTAAGGCCGCCAATATTTTCAACCTTGTATGAACTATATTCGGCCAATCGATATGTTCGGCTCCGATATGTTAAGGAATCAGTAGCGACAGCCTGAGCACCAAGCTGTTCTTTTTTGGTTTGAGCCAAAAAGCCCATCAATCCGCGAAGTTCTTCAAATATTTCATCAATTACTTTGATCTGCGCTCTAATATCAAGATGATTATACTCACTTAAAAGGAATCCATCTATCAGAGCTAAGAATTGTCCGATCTCAGATTTCCGTTCCTTACTGAAATATCGTTCATTGAGATAATCTTTTAGACCGGGTTGCATATTTAAAAGTGACGATAATACCCTGAAAAGCTTTTTAATATTAATAATCAGTTTGAGCGGATGCATCATCCGTCGTCCGGCAGAAAAATCATCTAACATCGAAGCCAGATTAACGACAATGAAATACATCGTATCTCGATAAGCCGTTTGTAGATTAGTTTTTTCACCTGTTAATGAGGCGTCTGAACTCATCCCCATAAATGCCCGCGAAGCCAATGATAATAAATTTTCCAACCGATTTTTGAAATCGCCGGCTTTTTGCAT
>JAAERC010000757.1 GCA_024230695.1 Candidatus Zixiibacteriota bacterium | reverse complement strand
TGTTGTTACATCAAGGGTGACATTCTCAGTGGGGATCACAAGTTCAGTATACATATCATCTGGCATTTGAAACGATTCCGACCAAAATTGATTCCCAAGGTAATCTACCCTGTATTTATATGTGCCCGGTTCAAATCCGGCAGGATCAAAAAGGGCAAGACCTTCTGCATCTGTTTTGCCGGACGTGCCGTAATAGTTGCCGGATTCTTTAAAAACGTAAACCGTTGTATTGGCAATGGGATTATTTGAATCTGCTACATTTAGGGTGACCATATCCAGATTAAAAAGATATTCACTTGTAATAACCTCACTAATGTTGCCAGTTGGGTCCTGGGCTATACATTTTAAGATTGTGGGTTCACTAATTTCAATGGGATCGGTATATCTTAAAGAATTAGCTCCAGGCTCGGTGCCGTCAATTGTATAAAAAATTTGAGCAGTTTCATCCGACGTTATAACAACTGACTGGGGTTCATCATAATTTCCCGGTTCAGGGGATATGGATAAGCCGGGTGGTGTGCGGTCAATGGTAATCATTATTGGTGCATATCTATAGATAGAAGCATCTTCATCTCTTATCAGGGCATAGATATAATAAATGCCGTCTTCAAGTGCTGACACATCCCAGACATAGCTATCTTGATCGTTGTCCTGATCTTCTTCAATATTATCAACAATCAGGACACCATCCTCTCCTTGATTATCAGTATCATAGAAAAGGGATATTATAGCGCTGGAGTCAGGGTCTGAATCTGACCATTGGATATTTATGGCTTGATCTTGTGTGTAAAGGTCTTCAAACGGTTCAATAATCTCGATTTCCGGTACTTCGTTGATCAGATTCAAACTGACAAAAAATTCTGAAACAACAGTCCAGGCACTTGGTACACCATGCTCATCAATTGCCTGTGCCCTCCAATAATACCGGGTATTGTTTCTAAGATTAACAGGTATTGTCCAGTCTGGATCAGCAGAATCTCCTTGAACAACAAAATGTGTCAGCGTCTGGTTGCTGTAAATTTCAAATTTGTATTCTAATTTATCCTGATCCGGGTCAATGGCTGGATGAACAGAAAGAACCGGTGTTCGGGTATCTACCCATGCCGTATTCCCTGGGTTTTTTAATGTTGGTACAGATGAAGCTTCATTTATCTGATTAATAAAAAAACTGGCGTTTGCCCACATGCTGTTCGCTTTGCCATCGCTGGCCCTTACACGCCAGTGGTATTCTTGATTTTCTTCAAGATTTGCTACCTGCCACCAGGTTGTGTCAATTCCTTCAAGGATTTCATCAGAAACCTGTTTGTCGGGGGTGTCAAATTTATCCGATGTATCAATTTCAAAAACATAACTTAATGGATCAACGTTACCATCTGTTGAATTTTCTATACCCAATAATATATTAAGGCTTTCAATTTCCGTTTGTCCATCAGGAGAACTGATCACCGGTATACTTGGGGCAGAATTTGTTGTATTGACATAAAAAGTCGATAATTGAGTTACAGTTTGTCCCCCCAATGTATCTGCTGCAATGACCCGCCAGAAATATTGGGTTTGATCTGACAGTTCACTGGTAACTGTCCAGGACGTTGTTGACTGCCCCTGGTTGATCCATATACTGCTTTCCACAGGCTGGGTCATTTCCTGATCTTGATAAACTTCAAAAACATATGAGATGATATCATTGTCAATATCAGTACTGTTCAACACGCTAAGGAGAGGTGTTAAAGAATCAACTTCAACTCCATTTTCAGGGCTGTTAATATAAAAATTCAAAGGCGGATCGTTTTGTGTGTTAACAAAAAACGCCTGGTATGCCCACAGACTTGATCCTTCAGCATCTTTAGAACGAACCCTCCAGTAATAACGTGCATTATCAGGAAGGGGTATAGGAACTATCCAGTTTGTGGTTGACCCAATAGTTGGAACCGGTACATCTCCAACTGCAGCCACTAATCTGTACAAGAACAGATCTGTTTGATTAAACATTTGAACGACATTATCCTGATTTGCGACCATATCGGTCATTTGCAAGTCAGAATATATCTCAAATTCATAGTCAATGGTGTCATTTTGCGTGTCTAAGCTATTTTCGATCACAAGTTCCGGGGTATCATCTTCTACATCCACATTGGGATAAGGATATAAAGGATCCGGCACACTGGGAACTGATTCATCTGCAGTTGGATCGGTTTCATCTATAAATTCCTGAAGATCAGAGATACCATCACTGTCAAAGTCTCCGCTTCCATCCCTGAGCAAAACACCGAAATTAGCTATTTCCCATGCATCGAGCATTCCATCCATGTCTGTGTCATTGATATCAAAAACAGTAAATTTCACACGTCGACTGGTAGAAAGTGCACTGTCGGATGCTGAAAAAGTAATATAATATATTCCCTTTTGGCCTTGAACCGGTACCCAGTCAAAAATACCCGTACCATCACCATTATCAATGAGTTCTGCACCAACCGGCAAAGGTGTGGCAGACAATTTCGGGATGGTTCCATTTGGATCGCTTGACTCAACTATAAAAGAAACCTGTTGTTCTTCTGTCACTGATTTATCTGCAATATATTGAAGAACAGGTTTTTGAGGCATTGAGCTACGGTCTTCATAGACAAGGGTGTATGAAACTGTAGTATTTACATCAAATAAGTTAAAAAAATGATCCCATAAATGTGTGTCTCGATCCTGAACTTTAGACATCCAGCCATTTTCAGGTTTTATCAATTTGCCATCTGACCGAATTACTTTTTTGAGCATTTTACTACCGTTATGGGGATCCGGCTGTTTAACATACATAAATCCTGCTGTGACTGGTACAAGCAAAGTATAATGAGATTCAGAACCTAGGTTATTCTTAAATGACAGAGTTGCAGACCCTGATTGATCTGTCACATCTGTTTCAGTACTGTCTGATTCATAGATCTTATAGTATTCACCCGCTCTGGATAAAAAATCTCTGATTGTATCTCTTCCAGGTAAATCCACCAGGACATCCTGTACGAGTACATGAGTCTTGATATCATCTATTAAAGATGTGAGTTCTCCACCTAACTCATCTGAATGGGAATATTCAGCCTGGAAATCAACAAATTTGCCAGAAAGTGTGCAGTTCATTATCCACCGGGCAATGGCTGATGTCTCGGGATCAATAGTTCCAAAATCCACAAGCAGAGTTTCACCGGTTTCTTCGCCGTTAACCTCGCTACCCTCTATAAAAAAATTGATCAACAGACCTTGATCATTATCAATAATTTTAGGCTGGGCTGAGTCAATTTTTAAATTTTGAGCGCCACCAGCACCGGTATTTTTAACCCGGACACCTAATGAAAAAGGGATAACTGGTTCAATTTCTGTGGTAAACGGGTCATCGCCATAAACATCTGATGGTAAAAAATAGTCCAGTGTCAACTCTGGCATGGGCTTAACAAAAATATAGTCAGGATTAACTTCTATGACATTTTCTTCGCCGCCAACCGTATAAGTCAAAGTTGCGCCTACATTATATAAGGTACCACTTTCCAGGCCATTGGATGTACCAGGTGCAGGAATAATCAGCCAATGGATATCTGATGAAGAATCCGCAGGTGTACTCCCTGAACCATCAACACTATCTATATTGGTCATGCTATCTACACGGATAAAAAATTTTGCGTCTGTATTGTCTGGATCAGAGGTCGCAAGCACAGCATTACTATCTTCATCTGTGAACCAGACATCTACTTGAATATTTTCCAAAGAGGTATGGGTAAGCCCGTTATTTATTCGCATATGGGCATCGAACGCCTGGCGCTCAAGGGTTAATTCCTGCTTTATTTCTATCTTAACTCTGGCACAAGTAGATTCCTGTGCAAAAAGTATATTTTTTACAGGGAATATCAAAAGTAATGAAATAATTATAAACCCACAGCATGAAACTATTGTTGCAACATTTTTCTTGCCCATATGTCTCCTCCGCCTAGTATCGTGACAATAGTACTAAATTGTTTTACTATGTTATCGCATGTGGATACTGTCATAAAAAAAGGAATAACTCAATCAAGTAAACCCTGATTTTTGAAGTTTTTTTAGAAAACACTGTTTTTAAGGTAGGAAATGAGGAAAAATGGTCAGAAAGAGTCTTTGCCCAACATTAATTCATTTTTATTTTTAAACCGCTTCCTTGAACTTTAAACCGGCTAAACCCCTGCATCGGGCTGTTATTATCTTCAGCAATGTTTTGCATGGCAATATAATTTGAGTTATCTTGGGCAAAAACTTTTTTTTGGCAATCTGCCATAAGCCATGTTCCATTCTCGTAAAATTCAGCCCAGTTATGATAGGTATTGGGTTCTAAAACACAATTTCCAATACATGTATACCCACCGACACCTTTGGCTGCAATATTATTTGCTCGACAGAGTGCGATAAAAAGAGACATAAATTCTGTACAGTCACCTTTTTTAAATTTCAGGGCATATAACGCACCCCTATTATTTTTGATATAACCTGCATATTTTATTTTTGAAGAAACCCAATCATAAATGGCTCTTGCGGTTTCAAATGAACTATCCCGTTTTAGTTCCTTGGCCAGGGCAATGATATCTGGATGATTTGATTCTATATATTTTTCGTATCCTAAATAATCTTGTATATTTGAAGGACCTGTTTTCCTGGGTAAGGAGCGGTAGATAAGATTTGCCTCAATATTTATTACCCGGGTTGCAAATGGTGGTAAATCAGAAAGCTCAAATTGAAGAACCTGATTTCCTTTTTCTATTGTCAGTAATTGGAAAGCAAAGTTTGGTTTTATATTCGTACATGATTGAAATGAGTTACTTTTTATTGGAGCATGAACCCACAGCTTACCAGAATCAATTAATTTATTTGTTTTATTCTGGATAGTGAATCGGTATTTAACCTGCTTTGACGTCTCAACAATAGGAATGTCTTTTTCAAAGGTTATAAACGAATCTATCATACCCCAGGCAAATACAAACAATAAAAAGACAATCACTATTCGTAACAATATTTTTTGCATGTTTCTCCTTTGTCGTCTGATAGGATGGATTTTCTTTTAAACGGGCTCTATCGACATTTTATTTCTTTGTCAATTCTTTTGTCAGTTCAGTTTTAAAATAGTTTTACTAGTAAAGGGTGTTGAAACCTTTTAAAATCTCATATTAGAGCGGCCCTTTTGTAATTCAGGCAATACCAGTTAATTCCATATAATCGGGTTGAAGAAACGTTTAAAGACCAGGCAGGAATTCCAATAAGCTGCGGTTCTATTTATTATTTTAACAAAGAAGCCTATAAAAATCTGGAAGCATTTAAAGTCATCTTAAAAAAGAAATTGCTTCAATCCTATCTTTGCCATGCGGATGAAACCGGCATCAATATAAATGGTGACAGGCTCTGGATTCGAGGGCATTTTGAATGGATTTGTCTACCCATTGGTGATTTGTCCTGGTGACATTTGAGCTATAAAAAGAATTTGTGAATGGGGGGTTAAATGTTATAAGGATTATCATGTTAATATCATATATAAGAAAATTCATGCATCTTCTATTCAGTCGTAAACCCACTAGGGGAAAGAATTCAATCGATACATGGAAAACGGAAAAGTGTTCATGAAGCGCTTACTTTTTATATTTTCCCTCCTTATTGTTTCCAACGTAAATGCCGGGGAGGTGGACAATTTTTATGCCTGGGAAAATACCATCAAAGACTCCTACCAATTATTCAACACATATTTGAATGGTAAGGTTCAAGAAACACTGGAGGCGGTCAATGGAGATGAGAGATATCTTTCAGAAGGGGCATGCGAAGAAGTTGCCCTGAAGATTATGGATGAACTTGGTACAACCTGGTATCTTTTCTATCACTCGGGAGCCCTTAACACGGATATGGAGTTGTGGGCTGAGAAAAACCCTGACATTGACCGTGTGCCGCAGTTTGGTGAATCGTTGAGAACATATTCCGAACAAAGTATCTATGCCCCCGGGATGAGATATTACAGGGTATTTCCGGGTGAAATTGATGTGACCATAAATGTGGGCGGGGTTTACCCTCTCATTGCACAAATAAAGTAGAAAATTAGTAAAGAAAAGACTTGAGGAAGCCTATGAATAAAGGTTATAATAAGTTTACGAGACAAAAAACAACCATATTCAGGAGGCCACCTCAAGTGAAGTCCAGTAAAGCACAAATTTATGCTAAATACCATAAAATTCCTACGATTCGATTTGAAGATCAACAGCTCACTTCTTTTTCAGGTCTC
>JAAERC010000756.1 GCA_024230695.1 Candidatus Zixiibacteriota bacterium | reverse complement strand
CGGCGTCTCCTGTCTTTCTGTATGGCTCGAAATATATTGAGGCTTTCCTGCGGAAACTTCTGACTTCTTCTGGAAAATAATGATGACTTAATTTTCCGTTCTGAAAACATGTCGGGATTATTACCCTGAATCAATATTTCTTTAATCAACGGTTTTTTGCGTAACCAGCGATTGATTGTCTTGTCCTTTGAATACTGTGCAAAAGATGAGGACAAAGGAAAGAATCCTATTGCTATTATAAAGAAAATTAATAATCGCACTCTACTCATCAATACTCCCAATAGAAATTAACAAAAAGCTGATAAAGGTCATTTTCATCTGCTCTACCTTCAAGTAGCATAAACCGTTTTAATCGGTACTCGAAACCGACCTGTTGTCCCGAATTTCCTGACAATGCTGAACGGCCATAAATATAAAGATTTGGATTGGTATAAAAACCAACGGTTACCCTGGTTCCAAGAGGATCATACTTGTCACCATAAACTGGATCTATCTCAAAAGTTTCCAGTCCGATCTGACGGGAACCTATTTTAGTCATTTGAGTACTAAGATAATCAGCAGTTGCGCTAGTCAATCTGTCCTGGAACCAACTCGGTGGTCTTTCGGCACCATTATCATCCTGATAATAATTTGTAAAAATCGCTGGCAATATCTGTTCTGTGCTAAGTCTTGATCCTTCCGCCGCTTCAATAATCGGTTCATCGAGCGTACCGGTTATTCTTACAGGGAGCTCAAATGACTCAGTAGTTGGTTCATCTCCTAAATTAGACGATGAAGAACCCCTAATTTTTGTTGATGCCAGAATATCTAACCGAGGATTTGGAAATTCAATATCTTCATAGCTGATAATTCCGCCTGGCTCAATTCGAAATGTTCGACCGGCCATAAATCCTTTGCCACGCAGAACCTCAAGTGACCGTAAAAATCTCCAATTTCCATTCTCTCTAATAAAATTTAAGTTACCTGTAAATTCGGCATCTATATCATCATTTTTTATCCAAAGGTTAGAAGGAAACTCAACATTTAGATTAAGATCCCAGGTATCCTCTCCCTCAAAAGCCTCAAGCAAAATCCAGCCTTCGTCCGCTTCGGCGAAATTTTCCAAATAACGTGTTTCACGGACAACCCCATCTCCAAAAACTTTAGGCGGCGTAAGACCGGTAACAACCAAATTATAGTACTCCATGGTTGCAGTAATTTCACCAAGCTCATATTTCGCCGGGAAATTTTCCATAGAAACAGTAATATCATAATCGAACTCATCAACTGAATTAACAACTATCTTTCCGCCCGCTTCAACCGTACCAACATTTTTATCTCCATTTTTGCATATTGCGGATACTTTATCAAAAATGATATTCTGATCATTCATTTTTAGGTCAATCTCAAGATTTTCAAGCGGGTACTCCAGATCATATAATTGGACCTTGCCGTTTTTAACTGTCGCGCGACCATCAAGATTGGGACGTAAGGGAGTTCCCGATAAGGTCAATTCAGATTCAAAATCACCGACCATCTCTTCGACTTCATCAAGCATCAAACTGATAAGCTCAAATTTTATATCCCGGGCGTGAATTTTAATATTCTGCTCATTTTCGGGAAAACGATTTTCTACTTCGGCCAATGAGAGATCGATCGGATAATTACCTTTTGCAGTATAATATCCGCCATAGCTGTCCAATGAAAGAGAATCAATTATAATATTTTTGTCAGAATAATCAAAGTCGGCATAAACATCACCCAACACCAAATTGCGATAACTTAACGAATCAACCTTCCCCATAAAATCAATTAGCGGTGTTTCAAATGATCCATAAAGATGTGATTGCCCTGAAAGTATTCCACCGATTTGATATTCATCCGTTATTAAATTCACCCATGGTTCAATTTCGATTTCCTCACCTGCCGCATTGATATCAAGCGTTTCATTATAATTGATTCTGCCGTTCCAGCCAATAAACCCAACCGGCCTTTCTAATATAGTTTGAGCGAATTCAAAACCTGAAGAATCAATAGTTATATTCACAGGGTACGCATTTTTAAAAGGAAGATTAAAAAAGCTTACATCCACGTTGTTGATGGTCAACTTTTGAGGATAAGACAGATAATCAAGATGCCCAACTGATCTATATTTTGTATAAGGATTATAATATCTGGCTGTGTCAATTGAAACATATTGAGAATCTATATCCATATATAACCAACAACTATCATGCGGGATAGAATATGCCTCGCCATCAAATAGGCTTAAGGTAGAATATCCGGATCGATCATATAAAAAATGATTTATATTAAATTCTGACCTGGCACCTGATGAATAAATTTCATAGAGCCATAATGAGTCTGACAAGAAAATCCCAGAAAGATCGGGATTGGCAAGTTCACCGTTCATTTCCCCAATAAACCGACCTCGCCCGCCGAGTTTCTGAATAAATATTTTATCATTAAATGATGATAAATCGTTGAACTCTGCCGTTCCGGAAATATCAATATCGCCGGCATATTCCAATTTGCCTCTGGCGAAAAACTGATTATCATAATATCTTAGTTTAAAATCGTTATAAAATAAAATACTATCAGATGTAATTGTAATATCTCCATCGGCCTGATGAGCATGATACTGGTCAAACCATGACTCCTCTAAATCCAAATTGAAATTAAGAACTAACTTTTCATTGACTAATCCCTCACCTACTAATTGTAAATCACCATTAAGGTCAGTGACGAATGTATTATAAATCAGGTTGGTTAAATTGAAATTCTTAATGGATCCATTAAGATAATAAGTTTCCGGACGGACATCCAAATCGATTTCACCGCTGGCCTCAATAAAAGTGCCGCCAAATATCTTACCGCTTAAAGTATCTAATGTTAGTATGTTTTTCGCAAATTGAAATTCGGTATAAAGCGAATCAAATCGTTTATCCATAAAAGAACCGGCTAAAGTAACACTCCCGGATAAACCGCCTTCCTCCAATTTTACATAACCGCTTGTTGCCAGGTTGCCAATTAAATCAATACCAAGAAATGAAAATATTTCCTTAACATTTAAATTCTCAGCATCAAGATCGATTCTTATACTCGGTGATTTTGACAACAATACCTGGCCGGCAAGACGAATGTTAGAGGAGTCGGTTATAACAAAAATATCCTGAAAAATAAGGCTGTTCCCTGTAATTGAAGCCTTCCCGCCGCCCGACTTGAGAGACAATCTGGAATCTGATGATAAATAACTCAAAGCATCAATATCGATTGAATAAGTGTCATCCTGTCCAATAACATGCGCCGCCAATATTATATTTTCAAAAGTAATTGAATCGTTAGTTTTGATAAGACTAAATTTTAGATTATTTAACCCAAGTTCTTCTATCGAGAATTCAAGTGGTTTTGCTTCAGAAGTTGTACTTGTTTTTGTCATTGGCTTGGGGATCATCCATTCGCCACTTGAGTTTTTCTTTAATGAGATTTCAGCAGATTCAATAAATATTTTTGAAAAATGTAATTGCTCATGCAAAAGGTCACTTATTGAGTATTCGGTCATCAGTTGCGGTACAAATGCCATATCATAAATATTTTTGCCATCATCATAAATCACGGAAATATCATTGATTTCCAATTTTGAAAAATAATCGCCCCCGATATCACCGATCTGTATTTCCACAGGGAACTTGCCTTTAATAATTTGATTAAGTTTATAATTGACTATATATTCAAGAAGACCAAGGTGAAACATAGAAATATAAAAGAGAAAAATAAGCACAAATATTGAAAGCGGTATTCCAATTATTATTTTAAGACGCCGAGTCATTATTAGATTCTACCTTTGATATTGAATAATTGGCCAGTTTATAGGCTGTCTTTCCAGCCAATTGTCTGATATCATCATTAACCTGCTTAATCAATGTTATCGAAGCGCCGACATTTAAACTCCCAATAATATGAGAGATAAGTTGTCGTTCTCTTTTATCAACAATCAGGGCGGCTACTTCCGCGAGTTCTCTTTCGACTGAACTTAATCCGGGACGAGTTAACACTTTTCCATACCCTTCAATTACCATCCAGCGAAACATCTCCGGTGAAATAGAAATAAATCTTTCCTTAAGCCTTTCGTAATTATTCCCATATACCTGCTTGCACAATGTTATACCCTTTTTGAACCATCGGGTTGATTCCTCGGGATTAATTTGCCCAAAATCTGATTCAAATAGATCAGTTGAAGAGCCATAAACTTCATTGAATGCTATTGCCGCTTCAATCATTCGTGGGAAACCTAAAAACAGATAACTTTGCAAAATTGCTTCGTAAATTGCCTTAGGATTAAGTTGTCTTTCTTGAAGAGCCTGAAATGCCAATAATAATCGCTCTTGATTACTGTCCGCAATAATAGCCGAAAGAAATGCCAAAGCTCTTATTCTATCATCATTAGTTGAGATATCTAAAGAGTCATAATATTTATTTATATCATTCTTGTTCATCATTAGCGCTTATAATAAACCTTAAGCCTTTGGCAGGCAACTGCAAACTATAATTATTTGATTATTTTATATAAAAAAACCGCCGAAATCTATTTGTTGAAAATATAGTTTCGGCGGTTAAAAGTATTATATATCAATTTTTATCGGCTGGTATTTACTCCTTTAATAGTATTCGATTGAATATACGGATATGTTCTAATCATCGGCGGAAATTGATGAACTCCAAATGGGGATCCAAAATTATTCCGTCGGGATGATGAAGCTAATGATCCAAAATTGCCTTGATTGGACAATTGATTCATCAATCCATTTATTCTTGCCGCACGCTCGACTTCTTTATTAAATTCCCATTGAGCATGAACATTTTCATTTGGCTGAACCGTCATATAACTATCATCCAGTTCAACATAGGCCGGCGTTTCTGGCTGGTCAATGAATAAACTGATTCCGCCAGAGAATACAAAAGCAAACATAAAACATGCCGCCGCAACAACGGGAGCTATTCTATTGAATGATACCAATGGTATTTTCTTTGGTATATATGCTTTTGTGCGCGTTTCATTATATCTTTCATCGGCTACCCGTTTAAATAACAGGCTGTTAAAATCATCTGAAACAACAGACTCTTTTGCCAATTCTCCCACAGATTTATTCATTTCCCGATAAGCCGTTTCTTCATAACGGCATCTGGGGCATCCCTCCAGATGCGCCTTAATCGCGCCGGATCGCTTCTCAATCAGCTCGCCCTTACAATAAGCTGACAGGAAGGAGCGTACCCTTTGACAACGCATTAGATTCCTCCATTCTCGGTTTCAATTTATCTCT
>JAAERC010000755.1 GCA_024230695.1 Candidatus Zixiibacteriota bacterium | reverse complement strand
TACTGACTGGTTCTAATTGATGTCAGTAATGATTTTGGTAATTCAACAAAATCCTTTTGGCCAAGATCATGAATTGCCGGAAAAATATCAACGACAACCCTGAATGGCTTTCCATCTTTTGATTCAGCCGTTTCATGAACAAATTGAAATGGTCCCGAAACATCGATTTTTAGAACCGTTTCTCCTGCCTTAGGACTAAGATTAAGCCTTGAAACATTGGCATCATCGGCCAAAACAGTTAGTGCTGTCATTAATAGTATTGATAACGAATAAACTAATATTTTTTTCATATTTATATTCATGTCTCCTCCGACCGCCTATATCTCGATTTCCTGCAGCCTCTCATCCGGTTTGACATAGTAGGTTGAGAGGAGAAAGTTAGCTTTTATTGTGGGCTGATTCAAATCCTGGGCTCCACCTGTCTCAGATTCAGATACACCAACATTGACTGATGGAGTTTTTATATCCATATTGGAAACGTTGGCAATAAATGGGAAGTTGGCAACATAACTCATAAATTTACCAAATTCATGATAGCCGCCTTCCATTTGAATATCAAAATTGGCAACATTATAAAAACTCTCGGGTGCAATCGGTCGTGGCTCGATCTTTGTTATCTTGGTTCCTGTTAACGAAGAGGCCGTGTGGAGCTGTACCAGAAATGAAGGTATCTGTTTTACTTCCGGCAACAGTTGCTCGATTTCGAGATATTTATCCAATAGATCAACATACTCTTCTTTGAGCGCTTCCAAAGTCTTGGATTTCATCTCCACATTCTTAAGATCGGTAATCATGTTTTCATACTCTTGAGTCATAACTGATAGTTTATTATCGTATGATGTATAGAGGCGCGTATACCAGAAATATACTATAACAAAGAACGCCACTACGCCCATGAGTATTTTCTGCGTTTTGGGGTCTCTAAAGTCCATGGTACCTCACTTACATATTAACCGGCATTAGAGCTGGCCGTTGCCTGAGCAAGAATCTTTTCAAGCTCTTCGTCCGACAGGTAATGCACGTTGCAATCTAGTTTAAAGTTATATGCTTTTTGTTCGCCAAATGATATCTCTTCAACACTGGCCATATCTACCTGATCAAAATAGTTTGATCGCATCATCTTAATCATAAATGTCGCCAGCGCATTAAGAGTAAATGTAAAACCTTCGACTTCAACAGACCTGACCGATGGAGTTGTTTGAACCTGAGTTGTTGTATCATTGGGATTACTGACATTTACAGCCATTTCAGTAAAACTTGATAACCAAACAAATTCAGGAACATTGCGAGCTACTTCTTCTAGGATTTTAACCCATGCGCTACGATGCCGGTCAAGACGTTCCACCGCCTGAAGACGATTGGTGATCTTGCCCTTAATATCAGTTAAGGCATCAACCAGTTGAATATCCTTTCTTAATTGTTCGGTTCGCATCCGAGCAATTTTCATCTGCTCTTCCAACTCGCTCATTTGATATGTCTGATATGTTGTAATCGTTCCCAGTAACAAAATTACACCAACAACAGCCGCTACGGCATACTTCCCTTGTTTTCCGAGAGAAAGACCGCCAGAACGTTTTTGATATTGTTTGGGTAAAAGATTTATTTTTATCATTGTCATATTACCCGTCCATTCTCATCGCCAAGCCAACCGGAACCGACAATAGCGGGGCAATTTTTTCAAGTTCTAAGTATTGAAACATCTCTGGGTCATAGTCGATGTTTCGGAGCGGATTCAATATTTCAAGCGGAATATTAACTTTAGACTGAAGGAACTCAGGAAGGTATGGCACCAAAGCGCCGCCGCCTGCAAGAACCATCCAATCTATTTTATCAACTTTTGCCTGCGATTTAAAATATGAAAATGCCTGTTCAAGTCCTGACACTAATTCATCAGTTGCCGAAACCACCGTAGCTTTCAGCATATCCTGATCAACAGAATCTTTCATTTCGCCTTTCATAGTTTTTCCGGCAAGCTCCGCATTAAGTCTAAATTCTTTTTGGATCGCATTGTAAATATCACGCGTTCCTGATGTAATATCACGAGTTGAGTGATAGCATCCTTCATGTAGATAAACAACATTGGTGACATCATATCCAAGATTTACCAGAACCGTTGTCCGACTTGGATCGACCTCATAATTATGTTCGTAGGCGTTAAGAGTGGCAATTGAATCCACATCAACAACCTTTGGACGAAGACCGGTATCAAGCACCAACTCAACGAATGAATTTAGAAATTCATTTCGTGCCGCCACCAACAGGATCTCCTGTTTTTTGGTTTCTTCGTCAATACGAATGACATGATGTCCCATTGTGACATCTTCAACATCAAATGGTGACCTTTGCTCGGCCTCAAAAAGAATTGCCTGTTCTGCTTCAGAACCGGTTTTCTTATCAATCATAAACTTATCGGTGATTACACCGTAACCAGAAATGGAAATATTGACGTCTTTGATTTTTGGATCGATCTGATCAATCAGTGATTGAATATTGAAAATGACCGCTTCTCTATCTTTGACTTCATCAGAGACAATTGCTTCCGGAGGAAGTTCTCTAATTCCGATAGCACCGACAGCCATTCCAGTTTTAGTACGATCCAACTTTACTAACTTGATCGAATTGGCGCCAATATCCAATCCAACCATACTCTTATTTTTTTTTGCAAACATCATAAGGCGTCTCTTTTAGTTATGGCTTATTTCTGTCATCTTTTTTTATTTATCGACATTTACCAACCAAATATTAACTCAAAAATATCACTCAATTATATATTCCGCCAAATTTATGGAGAACAGATTAATCTGCTTCTCTCACATCTACATCGACAAGATATACCGCAATAATTAGTTTGAAAATTGAACAGTTTGCAAAAAAAAGCCCCCCGTTCAAAAGAACGAGGGACCTAACCGGAGGATAAGAAAGAGGGAGTTTTATTAATACTCGGTATGCATATACTCTACTTTGGCGCGACCCGTTGAGGCTAATACACTTATCGTGCTATAACAGGAGACATCTTCATTGAAATAGCTATAATCTATAGTGCCGCTTTCTGACGCCGAACCATTTGCTTGAAACACAAGGGCTTC
>JAAERC010000754.1 GCA_024230695.1 Candidatus Zixiibacteriota bacterium | reverse complement strand
CGGGGCAGGGGGAAATTATAATTTTCAAACCGTTTGAGGCGGATCTTTCATTTATTGTTGATCGCTATATTGTCCGTTTGCCCACTCTAGCGCTAAGCGGTGGAGGGGGAACCGTTTTGGATATCCTTAATCGGTTTCCACGAAGAAAAGAAGAGTCTAAATTTGAATATCTCAAAGACAGAACTGAATTAACTTTGAATAAATTGATAAACGCCGAATTTTTGAAAAATCGCTCTGTCGATTTTAAGACTGATTTTTTGTTTAGTAGTTATTCATTAACTGAGTTGAAAAATAATATAAAAGAAAGAAAACAAAGATCAGAAGTGATTGAACATGCCGGGCGCGTCTACCGAACTATTGATCTCAAAAAGATTGGCGCAAAAGTACAAAGTGTGCTTAAAAATTTTCTGGATGAAAACCCGCATACTAACGGAGTTGGAATTGATAAAATCGCACGACAGGCTGGGTATCCGATAGTTTCAATCGATCCTTTTTTAGAATTGATGGTACAAAATAAACAGTTGATTAAAAAGGGGAATCTATTCGATCTACCTGACAGGACAGTTTCGGTTAAAGGAGAAATTAAAAAGATTGCCGATCTGATTGAGTCAACATTACTGAAAGCTGAGTACGTTCCGCCATCAATTAAGGAAATAATAGGTACTGATAAATCCAAAAAGGAAGCTTTTGAATATCTGGTGGTGGCCGGCAATGTTGTTAAAATTGGAAGCAACCTAGCTTTTCATAAGAGTTGTTGGGATTCGGTTATTAAAAGAATCAGAGATATGTTAAATAACGAAATCAAATTAACAGTCGCAACATTAAGGGAAAAATTAGGTAGTACCAGAAAATATACAATGCCAATTCTGGAGGAAACCGACCGTCTGCGTTTTACAGAACGTCAGGGAGATATTCGCGTTAAAGGAGATAAGTTTGAAAAAATATAAGCTGTTTTATAATGGGAAAATATATACCCAGGCTGGTGACGGACAAGTTGTCGATTCGATAGTGATTCAGGGAAATAATATTATAGCGGTTGGGAAACATCTGGAAAAGGACGAGATGTTTAATTCAGCAGTCAGAATAAATTTAAGAGGTCGGACAGTTCTGCCCGGTTTTACAGATTCGCACACACATTTCCGGTTTCATGCTATTATGACGGCCAATGTCAGACTTGATGGTCTAACAAGTCTTGAGGCAACATTAAATAAAATAAAAAAGCATTCGGACAAACTTGCCAAAAACGAATGGGTTCTTGGTGATGGTTTCGCGATTGATCGTTGGAGGAAAAGAATATTACCGGATAAGTATATGCTCGATAAAGTCACCGGTGGCCGACCAGCGGCAATATACTCAAAAGATCAGCATATACTCTGGGTCAATTCAGAAGCTTTGAAACGGGCAAAAATATCTCGTAAAACGTCCGCACCGATAGGAGGAGTAATTGACCGTTTTGAGGATAGAGAACCTTATGGCATCCTGCGAGAACTCCCGGGATATGAACCTATTCTCAAAATCATTGCTGATCCGCCGGTTTTAAAAATAAAAAGATTATACAAGAAGACATTAAAAGAAGCATATGCCAAAGGCGTAACGGCTATTCATTCTATGGACGGACCAAAGGCGTATCCTCTCTATAAGGAACTATCAAAAAATGGTACGATTGGATTGCGGGTGAATTATTATCCACCGCCATCGCTTATTCCAAAACTTAGACGGGTTGGAGTAAACTCAGGATATAATAGGGAATATTTACATATTTCGGGAATTAAGCTGTTTGCTGATGGCTCACTTGGCAGTCAAACCGCATTATGTTTTAATAAATATAAAGCTTCAAAAAACAGTTATGGCGTTGAGACCAACAGTAAAAAAGAGATGCTGAAAATTATTAAAAATGCCGCATCGATAAATCTTCCATGTACGATTCATGCAATAGGTGATAAAGCTGTTTCAAATGTTATTGACTGTTTTGAAAAAGCACCCAAGATTAAAAATCCAAACTTGCATCGAATCGAGCATTTGCAGATGATTCGGCGTATAGATATTAACCGCCTGAAAAAACTAAAAATAGTGGCATCGATGCAACCATCGCACTGCCCGTCGGATATAAAAATGATGGAAACATATTGGGGGAAACGGGGACGAAACTGCTTTGTATTCAGAACATTACTTGATAAAAAGATTCCGCTTGTGTTTGGTTCTGATGTTCCAATCGAACCAATTGACCCAATTTCAGGGATAGCCGCGGCGGTAAATAGAACCTCACCAGATGTAAAAAAACCGTTTTATCCAGAACAGAGAATATCTGTTAAAGAAGCCGTGGCTGGTTTTACATCAACTCCGCCTTCGATTGTCGGACGGGGATTCGAGATAGGACGTCTGCTACCCGGATTTAAGGCTGATTTTATTGTTTTGTCAGAAAATATTTACAAAACCGCCAGAACAAAGATCAAAGATATCAAAGTTCTCGGAACATATTTTGATGGTAAACTTGTTTATAAGAGTAAAAGCCTTAAAGCCAAGTTATAGCAATCTTTAGGTTTGTTTGTATCTAATCTCTCTGTCTAATTTGGGCTTTTGGGGGCTCAACTTTTAAGTTGCGCTCTATTATCGATTCTGATAGCTTTTTATATATCTATAAGGAGGTTGTATGCGAAAATATTTTATACTATTAATATTACTATCTTTGACAATGTCATTTTGCTTTGCCGAACCTGATAGTACAGAAACTGATGAAGTCGTTGTATTTGATAATGAATCAGATAAAGCTTTTACAACTGTTTATCATCTTACTATTGACGGTCCAATTGGGACAGTTACTGCTGATAGAGTTATTGATGCGGTGAAAAAAGTTGAAGAAAAACATGCCGATTTACTACTTATCACCATGGATACTCCCGGCGGTTTTAATGATTCGTTTTGGGATATTACTAAAGCGATTATGAACTGCTCGGTTCCGGTTGCCGTTTATGTATATCCTGTTGGAGCCAAGGCGGCTTCGGCTGGTGTGTATATTGCATATTCGGCACATATTGCGGCGATGGCACCCAGTACAAATATCGGGGCGGCACATGTTGTTTCCGGTTCCGGTCAACCGATTGATTCGGTGTTGATGGAAAAAATCATGAATGACGCGGTAGCATCACTTCAGGCGATGGCTGAGCGAAATGGTCGTAATGCCGAGTGGGCAGAGGATGCCGCGCGCGAGTCGGTTTCTATTACTGACAAGGAAGCGTTAGAATTAAATGTCGTTAATTTTTTGGCAGAGGACATCGATGATTTGTTAGAGCAGATTGACGGTTTCGAAGTCACAACTGTTTTGGGCAAAAAGATAGTTAACACTAAAAATCCATTAACAATTCCTATCAAGAAGACATTTATACAATCGTTTCTTGATATAATAACCTCGCCGAATATTGCTTTTATTCTGTTTTCGCTTGGTGGTTTGGGATTGGTATTGGAATTATATAACCCCGGTTCGATTTTACCCGGTGTGGTCGGCGGGATATGTATCATCCTTGCCTTTTACAGCTTTAGAACTCTGCCGATAAATTATGCCGGATTACTTCTGATTATATTTGCGATAATTTTATTTATACTGGAGGTGAAAATTGCTAGCCATGGACTTCTTGCGATTGGAGGGGTCGTGTCTGTAATTATCGGCGGGATGATGCTGATCGACACAGTCGATCCTTCATTACAGGTTTCCAAAACAGTTATCTTCACCGTTGCTCTGCTGTTGGCCGGATTTATAGTAGGTGTGGGGATACTGGCGTATAAGGCGCGTGTTTCCAAACCAACAACCGGAGTTGAGGGGCTTATTGGTGAAACTGGAACGGTCAAAGAAAATATTGATAGTACAGATAAGTCAGGTTATGTATTTGTAGCAGGTGAACTGTGGGAAGCCACATCTGATGCGTCAATTGATGAAGGTACGGAGATAATAGTTTTGGCTGTTGATGGAATGAAAATTAAGGTTAAACCAAAGGTTTGAAAATTAAAAAAAGAATAATTAATTAATAAGGAGGATGATATGCCGTTAGCAGGATGGGGTATTATAGCATTTTTAGTCTTGATCTTTTTGACAAATGCGATAAGGATTTTAAGAGAGTATGAACGTGGTGTGATTTTCAGACTCGGACGATTAATTGGTGCCAAAGGACCCGGACTTATTATTCTGATTCCGATAATTGACCGGATGCAAAGAGTCGATCTGCGTGTTATCACCTTTGATGTTCCTCCGCAGGATGTTATCACCCGTGATAATGTCTCGGTCAAGGTCAACGCCGTTGTTTATTTCAGAGTGATGGAGCCAAACAAGGCGATTGTTGCTGTTGCAAACTTTTTTGAGGCGACCTCGCAGATCGCCCAGACGACTCTTCGCTCGGTTTTAGGACAGGTGGAACTTGATGAGCTGTTATCGAGCCGTGAGAAAATAAATCAGCAACTTCAGGAAATTATTGATAAGCAGACCGAACCGTGGGGAATCAAAGTCTCGGTGGTCGAGGTGAAAAATGTTGATCTGCCTCCGGAGATGACCCGGGCAATCGCTCGTCAGGCCGAAGCCGAACGTGAACGTCGCTCGAAAATCATCCATGCCCAGGGTGAATTCCAGGCATCACAGAAACTTAGTGAGGCGGCGGCGGTTATTTCAGGAACACATGGAGCGATGCAGTTACGGTTTTTGCAGACATTGACCGAGGTCTCGGCGGCGAAAGCATCAACGATTGTGTTCCCGTTACCGATTGATCTGTTTGAACCGTTTCTGAAAAAATACGGTCCGGATGGCCAAGCTGAGATTCAGAGTTAGTTAAACGAATTTAAGACAAATTCGTCAGAGTAATATAGGTTATTGAATAAATTGTGGGGGAAGGTATGTCTAAAATTGTATTTAGTATTTTGATTCTTTTCTTTTTTCTGTCTGTTTCTATATATGCCGATCGAACTGGTGAAAATGATGTAACACATGACGATAGCATAAAAACGCCATCCAAATATGGCACATCTAAACTTCAACCAAGTAGGCGTAAAGCCGAAATTGACAATGCTGAAATTATCAATTCAGACTCTTTATTAGAATTTCATTTTAAATTTCAATATCAACAGCCTAGAATTACTATTGGAACTTCATTTCATATGCCTATTATTCATACATGTGATGGCGATGATGTATCTCCTGGTATGAACATTCGCACAAAAAAAGAAAATTTAACATCTTTTGCTTTGATCTGTGATGATCCAGATGCTCCCGTTGGAGATTGGGTTCATTGGGTAATTTATAATATCCCACCGGGAAAAGATTTGCCAGAGAATATAAAGAAAACCATCCGACCTGATCTTGGATATCCACTGGATTTATTACAGCCGATTCAAGGGATTAATGATTTTGGGAAAATAGGTTATGGTGGGCCATGTCCACCAATTGGTCAGGAGCATAGGTATTTTTTTAAGCTATATGCGCTTGATACTGTTTTGAAATTTAACGAAGCTGATATTCAAAAAGGTATCACCAAAGATATGTTATTGAAAGCGATGGATGGTCATATTTTTGCCGAATGGTATAAAATTGGGAAATATAAGCGATAAATATTGGAAAGTAAAATTATGAAAGCAAAATTGTTTGTTATTGGTTTATTTGTAATGTTTATCTGCGCTTCTTTGATTTATGCACAGGGTGGTTCGGATAATCCGGAAACAGAAAAATCTGTCAAAATTAAATATTATGGGCAGGCGGCGTTTGGTGTGACCACATCGAGCGGGACAAAGATAATTATCGATCCGGCCAATTTTAAAGGTTACAAAATGCCTGATGATATCACTGCCGATATTATCACTATTTCTCATGAACATATGGATCATAATATTATTAATTTTGACTCGAAAAACTCTGCAATATTTCATGGTACTGATGAAGAATGTGGAAAAGTTAATGTTATTGATACAACTATTGCCGACGTAAAATTTTATTCTGTATCTTCGTTTCATAGTCCCGGAGGCCACAGATATAATGCGATTTTTGTTTATGAGTTTGATGGAATCCGATTGGCACATCTGGGGGATATCGGGACAACGCTGACAGACAAGCAGATTGAGGCTATCGGTGAAATAGATATTTTGATGATCCCAGTCGGCGGGTATTATACGATTGATTTAGCGCAGGTTGATAGCATTGTAACTCAATTGAATGTCAAACAAATGGTAATTCCGATGCATTTTAAAACAAAAGAGTTTGATGGGCTCCCTAATACAGCTGAGGATTTTCTAAAAGACAAAAAGAATGTTAATCGACTTGATTCAAATGAACTGGTTGTTGATTTGTCCGATTTAGGTAAAAAGCTAGAGTATGTGCTGTTGAAGCATTGATATATAGATTTCTTGATTTGAGGGGAGAGGGGTAATGTTTAAGGCGTTTACAAATATTCTGATTCTGTTATTGCTTTTCTCTGCAATAGCTTATGGAGAGTATAATAATGGGAAAATTCGCGGTGTTGTAACCGATAGTTTAACCGGTGAGCCGATACTTGGCGCATCAATTTTGGTTATAGGTACCAATATCGGGGCGATGACCAATCCGAAAGGTGAATTTTGTACAAGACCATTTGAAGCGGGAATTTGTTCATTACGCATTACCAGTATTGGATATAAAACCAAAAAATTATCAGATATTGAAGTGCTTTCTGATAAAACCACTTTACTGAATATTGGTTTACATAAGTCGGTAACTGATTTGGATAAAGTGGTTAGGGTAACAGGTGTTAAAAAAGGTGGTGGTAGAAAACCCAGAATCGAGTTAATTAGTAAAGTATGGATAAGTCAACCGGATGAACATTATAAATGGATACCAAAAAAATACACTTGTGGCGGCGCGAATGTATCACCTCCTCTTCAAATTCAACATAAATTGAATAAAATTAAATCTTTGGCAATAATATGTAATTCAACCAATGAACAAGGTGAAACCAAAACACATTGGGTAATTTGTAATATTCCGCAAGATATAACTGAGCTTCCAGAAAATATCGAAAAAGTATTGAGGCCTTCAATTGGTCAGGGGACATCTGATATCCAGCCAATTCAAGGATTAAATGATTTTGGCGAAATCGGATACACCGGACCATGTCCGCAAAATGATTCTACATATCGCTATAATTATTACATTTACGCCTTAAATAAAAAATTGGTATTTTCCAAGCGGATGATAAAAAATGGTATAACTGCCAAAAAACTTCTCAAGGCAATAGGGAAAGGCAGCTATTACAGACCTGCATTGGTAGGAAAATATAAGCGATAGTTTTGAGGGGAGAGGGTTATGTTCAAAGTGATTTCAAAAATACTGATTCTGCTATTTATTTTTTCAATTTCGGCTTTTGGCGGTGATACAGGTGCAATTAAGGGGAGAGTCAATGATGTAAACACGGGCGAAATATTACGGTTTGCATTTATAAGAATTACTGGAACTTCATTTGGTTCAATGGTTAATGACAGTGGCTATTATTATATTGATAGTATTCCATTAGGGACATATGAGGTACTTGTAGAAGGGCGGAATCATCTTCCACAAAATTACACTGATATAGAGGTAGTAAAAGATTCTACAATAGAACTTTACTCCGAGCTTAGGCATGTTCCCGTTTTCCTCCGCCATAGGCCATCACTTGGGAACAAACGAAAAGAACTTGTTCCAGATGATGAACCCTATTTAAAAAGTTCGATAATGAATAATGGCAGAATACATGAAAAGCATACATGCGATGGTGAAAATATATCACCTCCGTTTTGGATAAAAAATCTGCCCGACGAGACTAAATCATTAGTATTGATTTGTGATACGGTAACCAATACTCTTAGAAAATTCGTTCACTGGATTGTATTAAATATTCCACCAGATATTGGAAAATTACCTGAGGCAATTGGTAAATCAAAATATCCAAGCATTAATCAGAAATCTAACAAAATGATTTTAACACAAGGTGTTAATGATTCAGGCGAAATTGGCTATAACGGGCCATGTATTCAGTCTGGCATGGCTCAAACATATTTTTTTAGAATGTATGCTCTTGATAAAATCTTAAGGTTCAGTAGATACAAAATAAGAAGTGGAATTAGCTTCGATGAGCTATCCAAGGAAATGGATGGACATATTTTGGCCGAAACTGTTTTATTTGGGAGATATTGGAAAGAATAAAACAGGCGGTGGCGGAACAGGCAGTGCCTGCTACTCCATGTTTTTGAAGGCGCGGATGATGTCGTACGGGTTTTCGGCTTCCATCAATTCTTCACGAAAAGATTCATACTGCAAAGATTCCGACAAGGCCTTAAAAACTTTCAAATACAAATTATCATCATATGGCGGGGCGGCCATCACAAAAAACAGATGGGTCGGTTCATTATCGATAGAATCAAATTGATATCCTTGTTGTGAGCGGGCAAATCCGATAATAAGTTCTTTGGCCTGCATCGAACGGACATGCGGAACCGCGACATTTTCGCCGATTCCAGTTGAGGCTTTTTTCTCACGATTACAAAACTCAGTCAATATTTTACATCGATTTCCGATTTTTCCCGATATCTCAAGAATCCCAATCAGTTCGGAAAGCAGGCGTTCTTTATTACGAACCTTCCATTTATCGGAGTTGTTTTCCTCCGGTTTTGGCTCCTGAGCGACCTGGAAGTCAAGCTCGATCATCTCTTCTTTTAAGAATCTTGAAATATTCATATCTCTAATTCTATCGGCTACAATGTCTTAAACCTGAACGAATAAAAACGACTACCGTTTAATTGTCAAGCCCTTATGTTCATAAATGAATAAAATCGCATATTTTGTTTCGCAAAATATTATAACATCGAATCTATTGACAAAGTGCCCACAAATGTTTAATTTCGGGCGCTATGATAGAATAAAAATATGTTAATCTGACCTCGAATTTGCCGAGCTAATTATAATAGTGATATAAACTTAATGG